>NZ_JBVHOQ010000015.1:0-178417 GCF_055568375.1 Streptomyces sp. NPDC026062 | reverse complement strand
GGTGCCGACCATGAGGGCGGTCGGGGTGGCGAGGCCGAGGGCGCAGGGGCAGGCGATGATCAGTACGGCGACGGCTGCCGTGAACGCGGCCGTCACGTCGTCCGTCACCAGCAGCCACACGACCAGGGTGGCCAGGGCGATGACCAGGACCACCGGGACGAACACCGCGGAGATCCGGTCGGCCAGCCGCTGCACCTCGGCCTTGCCGTTCTGCGCGTCCTCGACCAGCTTGGCCATCCGGGCCAGCTGGGTGTCGGCGCCGACCCGGGTGGCCTCGACGACGAGCCGGCCGGAGACGTTCACGGTGGCGCCGGTGACGGAGTCCCCGGCCCGCACGTCGACGGGCACGGACTCCCCGGTGAGCATGGACGCGTCCACCGCCGACGCACCCTCGACCACGGTCCCGTCGGTGGCGACCTTCTCGCCGGGGCGCACGACGAAGCGGTCACCGACGGACAGCCGGCCCACGGGGACGCGTACCTCCGTACCGCCCCGCAGGACCGCGACGTCCTTGGCGCCGAGGTGCAGCAGGGCCCGCAGCGCGGAACCGGCCTTCCGCTTGGACTTCGCCTCCAGATAGCGGCCCAGCAGGATGAAGGTGACGACTCCGGCCGCGACCTCCAGATAGATCGTGGAGGCGCCATCGGCGCGCGAGACCGTGAAATCGAAGCCGTGACGCATGCCGGGCATGCCCGCGTCGCCGAGGAACAGTGCCCAGAGCGACCAGCCGAAGGCGGCGAGGGTCCCGACCGACACCAGGGTGTCCATGGTGGCCGCGCCGTGCCGGAGGTTGGTCCAGGTCGCGCGGTGGAAGGGCAGCCCGCCCCAGATGACGACGGGGGCGGCGAGCGTGAGGGAGAGCCACTGCCAGTTGTCGAACTGGAGGGCCGGGATCATCGCGAGCGCCACGACGGGAGCCGCGAGGACGGCCGAGACGATGAGCCGTTGCCGCAGGGCGGCGAGAGCGGTGGTGGCGGTGGCGGGAGCGTCGTCGGCCCCGGTGTCGGGTTCGGCCATGGTGTCGGGTGCGGTCCCGGTGCCGGGCGCGGTGCCGGGGCCGGTGTCGGTTCCGGCACCGGGCGTCACCCCGGCCCCGGTCGGTGCCTCGGCCTCGGATGCGGGAGGTGCGGGAGGCGCCGCAGAGGCCGGCGTGGGTGGCGCGGGAGGGGGCGCAGAGGCCGGCGTAGGCGCGGGGCGGCGCACCGGCTGCGCCGTGTACCCGGTCTTCTCGACCGTGGCGATCAGATCCGCGAGGCCGGTTCCGGGGCCGAAGGCGACCCGGGCCTTCTCGGTCGCGTAATTGACGGTGGCGGTGACCCCGTCCATCCGGTTCAGCTTCTTCTCGACGCGGGCCGCGCACGATGCGCAGGTCATCCCGCCGATCGTGAACTCGGCCTCCGAGCTCTCCGCCGCCGGGGCCTCGGCATCTGTTGCGCTGTGCATGTCCGAACTCCTGAAACGCCGACCGGGCCGTGCCCTACCAGTATCTGCTGGTCGGCCCGGCCCGGCGGCAAAGGGGTCTGTGAGGTCGCGGTGGATCCCGAAGTGGTCAGGCGGCCCGGCCGGCGAGCTCGTAACCCGCCTCGTCGACGGCCGCGCGCACGGCCTCCTCGTCCAGGGGGGCCTGCGAGACGACGGTCACCTGGCCGGTGGACGCCACGGCCTTCACCGAGGTGACACCCTCGATGCCGGAGATCTCCTCGGAGACCGCCCCCTCGCAGTGTCCGCAGGTCATGCCGGTCACCTGGTAGACGGTGGTCACGCCTGCCTGTGCCGCGGCGTCCGCGCCCGCACCGTCGTGGCAGGAGCCGCTGGGGGAGCAGCAGGAGCCGGTCGCCTGGGGGAGCTGGGTCTCGGCGGTCATCGTGTTCTCCTCTTCGACGAGCACAAAATGGATGTGACGGAGGGGCCCGGGGGACTCCGGGAGACCGGTGTGCCGCCACACTGACGACTATATACCCCTAGGGGGTATGAATGCGAGTGGTCCCCGGGCCGGTGGGCCAACCGGGTGAGCGGGTGACAGGGGGACGGGGGCAAGGTGACCGGGCGAGGGCGGGGCCCTGAGCACGCAGGCCCAGGCCCCGGCCCCCAGGCGCACCCCCGGCGTCAGGCGTCAGGCGTGCCAGAGCGCCGACCAGGTGCGCGTCCCGACGAGGCCGTCCGGGACGAGGGGCGGATGGTCGGCCTGGAAGCGCTGGACCGCGGCGAGGGTCCGCGTGCCGAACACGCCGTCGACCGCCTCCCACGGGAGGTAGCGCCGGTTGGCGAGCATGCACTGCACCTGGGAGACGCGCTCGCCCTGCTCGCCGAACGCGGTGAGCCTGTCCCCGCCGTAGAAGGCGCAGACGGGGCTGGAGCCGGCCGGGGGCACGTTGTTCTCGTCGGCCGCGGCGCCGGGTGCGGCGGCCAGCGAGGCGGCCAGGGCGAGCGCGGCGAGGGCCGGGCCCCGGACGGTGCGGCGGAACGGCGGAGTCGTACGGATCACGGTGGGGTACTCCTTGAACGATGCGGTGACGGTGGCCGCCGCCGGTGGCGGCGGGCCCCGTCCTCTCGCCGGGGACAACACCCCGTACCGCCGTCACGTCACTGCCGGACAGGCCGCCGTCACGTCACTGCCGGAACGGCTGCCGGGACGCGGTGCCGGAGGGAGGCCATCTGCCTGTCACGGTGGAGTTCATCTGCTTGTCACCGGGGAGGGCGAGGATGCCGTACTGCCGTTGACCGGTGGCTGTACGGTGCACACCTCAGGTGAGATCTTTGAACTGCTGGGCCGGACAAGCGTGTTCAGTGGGTGTCCGACGTCCCGTGGAGATGCGCGATGCCCACGCACAGATCGCCTCCGGCGCAGGCGGCCGCTTCGCCCTGGCAGGAGCGAAGTGCGAGCGACGACTCCCCGCTCGCCGCGGCCCCGCGCCGGAGGTACCCGCCGGGCCGTCCCCCTTGTGTCTACGCGGGTACCGAAACGGCAGACACAGTGTCGGGCCTCCCCCCGATGCGGGCGTGGTGGGATGTTGAGGTAGCCGAGAAGGTCACTCGCCCGTCGGCGGTCACAGCACGGGGAGAGTACGAACGAGGCCTCACCGACCGACGCCGCCCACCTCTGAAGGAGACAAAGAATGAAGACCGTCAACCACTGGATCGGTGGCAAGACCGTCGAGGGCGCGTCGGGCAACTACGGCCCCGTCACCGACCCGGCCACCGGAGCCGTCACCACCCAGGTCGCGCTCGCCTCCCCGGCCGAGGTCGACGCCGCGGTGGCCGCCGCGAAGGACGCGTACGCGACGTGGGGCAGCTCGTCGCTGTCCACCCGCACCGCGATCCTCTTCCGCTACCGCGCGCTGCTGGACGCCCACCGCGACGAGATCGCCGCCCTGATCACCGCCGAGCACGGCAAGGTGCACTCCGACGCGCTCGGCGAGGTCGCCCGGGGTCTGGAGATCGTCGAGCTGGCGTGCGGCATCACCACCCAGCTCAAGGGGGAGCTGTCCACCCAGGTGTCCAGCCGGGTCGACGTCTCCTCGATCCGCCAGTCGATCGGTGTCGTCGCCGGCATCACGCCGTTCAACTTCCCGGCCATGGTGCCGATGTGGATGTTCCCGCTCGCCATCGCCTGCGGCAACACCTTCGTCCTCAAGCCGAGCGAGAAGGACCCGTCGGCCGCCAACCTCCTTGCCGAACTGGCCGCCGAGGCCGGTCTGCCGGATGGCGTACTGAACGTCCTGCACGGTGACAAGGTCGCCGTCGACGGCCTGCTGAACCACCCGGACGTCGCCGTCGTCTCCTTCGTCGGCTCGACCCCGATCGCCCGCTACATCCACGCCACCGCCTCCGCGAACGGCAAGCGCGTCCAGGCGCTCGGCGGCGCGAAGAACCACATGCTGGTCCTGCCGGACGCCGACCTCGACGCCGCCGCGGACGCGGCCGTCTCCGCCGCGTACGGTTCCGCCGGTGAGCGCTGCATGGCGGTCTCCGCGGTCGTCGCGGTCGGTTCCGTCGCCGACGACCTGGTCGCCCGTATCAAGGACCGTGCCGAGAAGATCAAGATCGGCCCCGGCACCGACCCGACGTCCGAGATGGGCCCGCTGATCACCGCCGCCCACCGCGACAAGGTCGCCTCCTACGTCACCGGCGCGGCCGCCCAGGGCGCCGACGTCGTCCTCGACGGCACCGGCCACACGGTCGAGGGCTTCGAGAACGGCCACTGGATCGGCCTCTCCCTCCTCGACAACGTCTCCACCGAGTCGGACGCGTACAAGGACGAGATCTTCGGCCCGGTCCTGTGCGTGCTGCGTGTCGGTACGTACGAGGAGGGCGTGGCGCTGATGAACGCCTCGCCGTTCGGCAACGGCACCGCGATCTTCACCCGCGACGGCGGCGCCGCCCGCCGCTTCCAGCTGGAGATCGAGGCCGGCATGGTCGGCATCAACGTCCCGATCCCGGTGCCGGTGGGCTACCACTCCTTCGGCGGCTGGAAGGACTCGCTCTTCGGCGACCACCACATCTACGGCAACGACGGCGTGCACTTCTACACCCGTGGCAAGGTCACCACCACCCGCTGGCCGGACCCGGCCGACGCCCCCGCAGGCGTCGACCTGGGCTTCCCCAGCAACCACTGACCCCGCACCACCGATCCGGCGGACACGCCGGGTCTCCGGCCGGGACCGCACTGCGGTCCCGGCCGGTCCCGGTTCACGCCACCGTCAGCGAGCGCGTCGCCTGCCGGACGTCCGACAGATAGGTGACGACCCGAGGGTCCCTGCGCCAGGGCTCCAGCGAACGACCGTAGACGCGCAGGTACTCCATTCCGCGCAGGCTCCCCAGGCGCGTGAAGAGGTTCAGCGACTCGCGCCCCAGGTGCAGGCTCTGGGCGAGGTCGCCGTTCTGGGCGTGTGCCGATGCCAGGACCGAGAGCCGGACGCTCCGTGAGCGGGCGAACGCGTCCGACGGCATGGGACCGATGGCGTTCCAGGCGAAGGTGGCCCGGTGGTTGCCAAGGTCGCGGAAGGCCTCGGTCGCGTCGGTGATGATCCGCTGCTGGTCGAAGAACCCGATCCAGGCGGGTCCCCCGGTGCCCGCGCCGCGTTCCGCCAGCCGCTCCGACTGTGCGATGCACGCACTGGTCGCCCGTTCGTCACCGGCGCGGGCGTGCGACCGGGCCTCGATCAGTTTGGCGAAGCCCGCCACCCGCGGGTCGAGGGTGTTGCCGCGTTGGTACGCCCCCTGGGCCATGTCGATGGCTTCCGAAGTGAAGCCGCGCATCAGCGACTGCATCGCCATGGTGGTGAGGATGTACGCGCCCAGATCGACGTCGCCCCCGGCCCGTGCCAGCCGTAACGCCTGGATGAAGTGACGCTGGGCGATGCTGTGCCGGCCCGCGTCGAAGGCCGTCCAGCCGGCCAGCCTCGCCATTTCCGCCGTGACCCGGAACAGGTCACGCCCCACCGGCGCCGAGTAACTGCCCCGGAGCAGCGGTGCGACGCGCTCGTACAGGTACTCCGTGAGGGATGCCGACTTCCTGTTCGCCCCGCCGAACCGTGAGTCCCACAGCCGGGCGCTGCCGGCGGCTTCCCTGAGTTCGGCGATGTGCTCCCGGTCGACGGAGGGCCCCGCGGCGCGTGCCTGGGGAGGATCCGCGGGGTCGATGAGCCAACGGGTGAACGGGGTGGTGAAGGCGGAGATGGCGAACGTCTGGCTGGTGAGGAACTGACGGCGGTTCACAGCGCTCCAATAGGCCGATGCTTCGGTCACTGCGTCGTCCTGGTGACGGGCGAACTCCAGGCCCAGCCGGCTCGTGTCACGCTCTGCGCCCGGCATCCCGATGTCTGCGAGGGACACCGGCCTGCCCAGCAGTTCGGACAGGGCGATGCAGATGAGCCGTGGGGCCGGCCACTTCGGGACCATGCCGCGACGGCACCAGTTCGCCACGGACGTGTGCGTGTACTGCGTGGACTGTCCTTCTCGGGAAGCGAGTTCGTTCACCCGGTGAGCAAGTCGCTTATGGCTCGCACCCGATGAGGCAACCATCTCCTCAAAGCGTCGATTTCCCTGGCGTTCACCTATCCGGGTTTCCGTCATTCCGCCTCCTTTCTCTCGCAGCGTACCGACGCCATCGGTCCCGTGGGCAGGTCCGGCGAGTTGTGAGCCCCCTTGTGAGCCCTGCGCGCTGCCGCGCTCCCGCGCTGTCATGGGGACATCAAGCCCCGTACGGGCCGTCGAGACTGTGAACGCCGTACAGGCCGAGGGATCCGAGCCGACCGGACCGCAGGCCGAAGAGGCCGCGAAGTCGATGGAGATGACCGGAACGCCTATAGGGCGTCGGAGCATTCAGAGGCGGAGGTCAGAAAAATGTTTGACCTGATCGAGTTATCGGTGGTTCTCTCTCCTGCGGCGACGCTGGAAGTTCACCTTCCGATGGGATTCATTCTCTATCTGATCTTCTCGCGCTCCTCCCGGAAGTAATTCCACCGTGTGGAGGCGCCCGACGGGAACGGGGTGCGGGACGCCCCTTGAAGTCTCCCGTTCGGATCACGCCGGGCTCGCGTGCCCGGGGGCGGCTCCGGGCGGTGTGCCGCAGACGCTGCGGCCGTGGAATTCGCTCGCCGGACGGGGGCTGCGGTGCTGGGATGGTGTCATGACCGCACCGCAGCACCCGCAGCACCCGGAGTCCCCGCAGCACTTGCAGTTCCCGCAGCACGAGATCCGCGCGCTCCACACCGGCGCGACCGTCACCGTCTATCAGGCGTACTCCCCGGTCCTCGGCCTCCCCGCCGCCCGCGACGGCCGCTTTCCGCCCGCCTGGAAGCGCGACCGCATGACCTGGATCAAGCCGAGTTTCCTGTGGATGATGTATCGCTGCGGCTGGGCGGCCAAGGAGGGCCAGGAGACGGTCCTGGCGGTCGAGATCACCCGCGAGGGCTTCGACTGGGCGCTGTCCCACGCCGAACTCTCGCACTACGAACGGGGCGTGCACCCCGACCTCGCCACGTGGAAGCGACAACTCCGCCAGGCCCCGGCCCGTGTCCAGTGGGACCCCGAGCGCGACCTGCACCTGAACCGGCTTCCGTACCGCTCCCTCCAGCTCGGCCTGGCAGGGGAGGCGTCGCGGCGGTACGCCGACGAGTGGACGGTGGCGATCCGCGATGTCACGCCGCTCGCCCGGGAGATCCACGAACTGGCCCGGGCCGGCCGGAACGACGAGGCGGCCCGGCTCCTGCCGGACGAGCGGCCCTACCCGGCTCCGGCGGCGACTCCGGGGACGGGATGAGCCGTTCGCGTGTCGCGGATCACGACGGCCCGAGCTGGGGATCCTCGCCGTCGTAGGCGGCCAGGGCCGCCTGGCGGCATTCCAGGAGGCCGTCGAGGCTCTCGTGGGACACGTGCTCCTGGGCCAGTGCCACCATGGCCCTGGCCTCGACCGAGGCCCATGCGTGCCGGGCGCGCTTGTTGGCACGGCGCCTGGTGTCGCTGCGCAGGAAGCCCGCACCCGCCGCGAATCCGGCAGAGGCCAGAGCGATGAGGGCGGTGGGAACGCGCACGTCCGCCGAGGCCAGTCCGGCCGCTCCCGCCGTGCCCGCGAGCAGGGCCGCGGGGAATCCGAGGAGGATGTCCATCCTGGCCCAGAACTCGGCCCGGCGGTGGGCGAGTTTCCTCTGGTTCGCTGCCTCGTCTCTCATCCGCTCGATCTCGGCACGCAGGCGGTGAGCGGGACCGAGCGGGCCCAGGCGCGTGGTTCCGTCAGTGGAAGTGACCATAAAATTATTCCAACACGCCTTCAAAGGAAGGCACTTGGTTGGCGCGGACAGCCTTCGGGCTTGGTGGACGTGCGCTTCCCACAAGGGTGTGGCACCAAGCCGTTCAATTGATCTCGCCGGTGCGGCGGCAGGACATCACCGCCCCAGGTGCAACCTCCCGGCCGGGCCGCCGCACTACACGTCTGACGGCATTCCACAGACAGACGGAGAAGCACTTATGCGATGGCGCAGTGGACTGGCAAGGGCAGTGGCGATCCCGCTCCTGCTGCTCGGCAGCGGAACCGCGCAGGCGAGCGGCTCCGGCTTCTCCTCGGTCCCGCTCCCGCCCGTGGACGGCACCCTGCTGGGCGGTGTGAGCGTCGGACCGCACACCGCCTGGGCCTACGGGGTAAAGATCACGAGGGTCGACGACAACAAGGAGACGACCACCCCGCTGCTCCTCAGCGGCGACAGACGGGGCTGGCGCGAGACACCGCTGCCGGCCTTCGACGGCGACAGCCGTATCAACGCGGCGGCCGTCGTCCGGGGCGATCCCGATGACGGCTGGCTCGTCGGTGACGAAGTCGACTCGCTCGGCGGGGTCCTCACCGAGCACTGGGACGGCTCCTCCTGGCAGATCGTCACCGCACCGCTGCCGGACGCCGCGCGCGGCGGCGGACTGCTGTCGGTCTCGGCCAGGGCGGCGGACGACGTCTGGGCGGTCGGCTGGGCCGAGATAACCGACAGCGAGACCCCGACACCCGGCAAACCGGGCGGCACCACAGTGGTGTCGCACTTCGAAGCGCTGGTCGAGCACTGGGACGGGTCGGCCTGGCATCAGGTGGCCGTCCCCGGCGCAGCCGACGTCAACCCCACGTCCGTAGCCGTCCTCGGCCCGCAGGACGTGTGGCTCAGTGGCCACAGTGGCGACGACCAGCCGCTGATCCTGCACTACGACGGGCAGGACTGGAAGCCGGCCGCCCTGCCCGCCACCGGACTGTACGGGGAGGCGAACCAGTTGGGCACGGACGGCGAAGGGGCGCTGTGGGCCACCGGGCGCACGATCCTCACTCCTGACGACCCCGGTCATGCCCTCGTGCTGCGCCGGATCGGTGGCGTCTGGCGCCAGGTCCGCGTTCCCGCGCAGGCCGGCCGTCTCTACGGGTTCGCCGCCACCCCCGGCGGCATCACGGCGGTCGGTGACACCACGGTGCTTCGGTGGGCCGCCGGCCGGTGGACCTCCCTGCCGCTCCCGTCCGTGCCCGACGGTGCCACCTTCTGGCTCGTCTCCGCCGTCGCCTCGCACGACACCCTCACCGTCCTCGGCGGCCATGTCCAGGCGGACGCCGCCGTACCCGAGCCGTATGTGCTGACCACCCGGCTCTGAGCCGGCGCGGCCCCCGGCCGAGGCGGCGTCAGGCGGCGCGCTTCACGTGGCGTACCAGCCACATCAGCAGGGCGTCCAGGTCGGCGGCGGCCCGCGCGACCTGGACGACCGCCTCCGGGGTGTGCAGCCACTCCTCGCAGCCGAAGGAGCGTGCGGCGATCAGCGAACGGTGGCGCAGCAGATCCGTACGGGGATGGTCCGCCGGACAGCCGCGGGGCGGGCGCTTCATGACGTCCCCGGAGATGTCGTAGCCCTTCCTCCGCAGCTCCTCGACGACGGCGGACAGTTCACGGCCGCTCCCCTCGGAGGCCACGGCTCGGCGGAACATCTCCACCTGCCCCGGATCGGGATACCACCAGGCGCCCTGGATCCGCAGGCCGTCCAGGCCGAACCGGAGACCGATCTCGATCTTGCGGCCGAGCCGGATCACCGCGCTCTGGTTCTGCCACCACCAGGAGTTGGTGCGGTAGTGCCAGACGGAGAAGTCCTCGTACCGGGGGTCCGCGTCCGCGAGCTCGTTGAGCAAGGCGATCATCGGCTGCCGCACCAGGCGTTCGCGGTCCGCCCGGCAGCGCTCGCGGGTCGCGGGGGACGGTTCGCCCTGGAGCTGCCACAACACGTCGAGGGCCTGCTTCGGCCAGCCGGTGAACTGTCCACACATACGCCGAGGGTAAGTCACCCGTGATCGGCATCGCCCGGTCCGACGGCCGCACACCGTACCCGCTGCGGAGGCGGTGCCGAACGGCCCGCACCCCCGGCACCGGCGGTTGGCCTGGAACGGCCCCGGCCGGACGGGCATGGGGGATCATGGGCCGAGGCAGGGGGGCGAGGCGGGCGGCGGAGGGGGAGCGGGATGATTTCCGAGCCGGAGATGGCGGGGGAGCTGGAGGGGCCGGGCGCTTCCGGCGTGCTGGACCTGAGTGCCCCGCCACCCGCGCGCCCCCGGGAGCCTCGGCTCCCGGGAACGCGGAGCCGCCGGCTGTGGGCGGTGGGCGGGGCCCTGGTCGCGTCGGCCCTGTGGGCAACGGCCCTGATGGTGTACGAACCGGCCGACCGGACGCCGGACCTGCGCGGATACCGGCTGGACAAGGATCCCTGCCCGGAGGTGCGGCTCAAGTCGATCGGCGCGGCGATCGGGCCGAGGGAGCCCGCGGGCTCGTTGGGTCCGGGCATGCTGCGCCACGAGGCGCTCGACCGGGTGCGGTGCTCCATCACTCTCGCGGAGGGGAAGGGCGGGAGCCGCCCGGACGCGGACGGCGCCGATCGTTACTCGGTCGCCGTCACGATCGCTCTCCACAAGAAGACCGACCCGCGCGCCGAGTTCGAGGCGAGGCGGAACGAGACGGACCTCGGCGTCGACCCCGGGACCAGAGTGGAGATCGTTCCCGACCTCGGCGACAAGGCGTATCTGCTGTCCCTGGCCGATGGCGAGACCGAACTCCGGGTCCTGGACGGCGGCGCGGTGCTCTCCCTGCGCCTCTCGCAGTTCTTCGTCTACCACGACCCCGGCGGCGACGGCGGCGACGACGTCGCGCGCCTCACCGTCGACGAGCCGAAGGCCCCGGATCTGTCCGCCTACCAGCCGGCCCTGATCAGCGACATGCGCGACCTGATGACCTCGCTCAAGAGCTGAGCCGCGACTGCCGGGGGTGTCCGTACCTGATGACCTCGCTCAGGAGCAGAGCCGCGACTGCCGGGGCTGTCCGTGTCCGGCCGAGGCGGGCCCGGTCATGGGGAGCGTCGGTGGGTCTCGCGCCACCCGGCGTCGAGCCCGCCCGCGAGGCAACGGCATACCGCGTCCGGAGTACGCGGGGCGGCGCCGTACGCCTTGAGGAGGCCGGGTACCTCAGCCTGACGGCAGGCCGGGCGGGGCGGTGGGCCGCTTAGGGTCGACGCATGGACACTCCTCTTGCGCGTACGCTCCGGTGGCGGCGGCTGCTGCCCCGTTCCCGAGGCCGGTGGGCCGCGGGCATCGCCGTGCTCGCGGTGCTGGCCGGTGCGGGCACCTGGACCGCCGTCGCCGACGACAGCGCGCCGGCCGTGCACCGCCAGGACCGGATGATGCGCGTCGACGGGGTGTCCCTGGACACCTCGTACTTCACCGCCGGCGGCACCGGGCGCAGGCCCGCCGTGCTGATCGGCCACGGCTTCGGCGGCAGCAAGGCCGAGACCCGGGAGCAGGCCGAGCAGCTGGCCGCCGACGGATACGCCGTCATGACGTGGTCCGCGCGCGGCTTCGGGAAGTCCGGCGGCAGGATCGGGCTCAACGCACCCGACCGTGAGGTCAAGGACGTCTCCCGGCTGATCGACTGGCTCGCCGGCCGCCCCGAGGTGCTGCTCGACGCCGAGGGCGACCCCCGCGTCGGCATCACCGGGGCCTCCTACGGCGGAGCCGTATCGCTCCTGGCCGCCGGACACGACAAGCGCGTGGACGCCGTCGCCCCCGAGATCACCTACTGGAACCTCTCCGAATCCCTCTTTCCCGACGGGGTGTTCAAGAAGCTCTGGGCAGGCATCTTCGTCACCACCGGCGGCGGCTGCGGGAACTTCGAGAAGCAGCTCTGTGACATGTACGAGCGGGTCGCCGTCAGCGGGAAGCCGGACGCCGCCGCGCGCGCCCTGCTCGCCGACCGGTCCCCGAGCGCCGTCGCCGACCGCATCAAGGTCCCCGCTCTGATCGTCCAGGGCCAGACCGACTCGCTCTTCCCGCTCGGGCAGGCGGACGCCATGGCCAAGGCCATCAAGGCGAACGGCGCGCCCGTCGCCGTCGACTGGATCGCCGGCGGGCACGACGGCGGCGACCTGGAGACCGGCCGGGTGCGGCAACGGGTAGGGGCCTGGTTCGACCGCTATCTGAAGGGGGACGAGGGCGCCGCCACCGGCCCCGCCTTCCGTGTCACCCGGACCGGCGGCATCGACTCCACCGACGGCGCCGCCCTCACCCGAGGCGCGAGCGGTGCCACCTACTCCGGGCTGAACAGCGGCCCGGAGAACGTGGAACTACGGGGCCACGAGCAGAAGTTCAGCAACCCCGCCGGAGCCAACCCGCCCGCCATCTCCGCCGTACCCGGCGTCGGCGGCGGCCTCGCCCAGCTCTCCACGTTCGGCGTGGGGCTCTCCATCGACTTCCCCGGCCAGTACGCCCGCTTCGACTCCGCGCCCCTGGCGACCTCGCGCCGCATCACCGGCTCACCGACCGTCCGGGTGAACGTCAAGGCCGGGCACGGCGACGCGGTGCTGTTCGGCAAGGTGTACGACGTCTCGCCGGACGGCAAGCAGCAGGTGCTGCCCTCCCAGCTCGTCGCCCCCTACCGGATCACCCCCGATCAGCAGGGCGGGCCGGTCGACCTGACGCTGCCCGCCGTCGACCACGAACTCGACTCCGGACACCGGCTCCGGCTCGTGCTGGCCGCCACCGACCTCGGCTACGCGTCCCCGGCCGAGCCGACCATGTACACCGTCTCCCTCGACGGCCCGCTGACCATTCCCACCGCACCCGGTCTGAAGACCGCTGCCGCCGCGCTGCCCTGGTGGACCTGGGGGCTGCCGGTCGCCGCAGCGGTGATCGCGGCGGCCCTGCTGCTCACCATGCGGCGCCGTACCGCCGGCCCCGCCCCGGACCCCGCGCTGACCGACGTACCGCTTCAGATCACCGGGCTGTCGAAGAAGTACGCCAAGTCCTCTGACCGGTACGCGGTCAAGGAGCTGTCCTTCCGTGTGGAGAAGGGGCAGGTCCTCGGGCTCCTCGGACCCAACGGCGCGGGCAAGACCACCACCCTGCGCATGCTCATGGGGCTCATCACGCCCGACGACGGCGAGATCCGCGTCTTCGGGCGGGCCGTCCGGCCCGGCGCGCCCGTGCTGTCCCGCGTCGGGTCCTTCGTCGAAGGGGCGGGGTTCCTGCCGCATCTGTCCGGCCGCGCCAACCTGGAGCTGTACTGGCAGGCCACCGGGCGGCCCGCCGAGGACGCGCACATGGAGGAGGCCCTGGAGATCGCCGGGCTCGGCGACGCCCTGGCCAGGGCGGTTCGTACGTACTCGCAGGGGATGCGGCAACGCCTCGCCATCGCCCAGGCCATGCTCGGCATGCCCGACCTCCTCATCCTCGACGAGCCGACCAACGGACTCGACCCGCCCCAGATCCGCGAGATGCGGGACGTGATGATCCGGTACGCGGCCGGTGGCCGTACGGTCATCGTCTCCAGCCACCTGCTGTCCGAGGTCGAGCAGTCCTGCACCCACCTCGTGGTCATGGACCGGGGCCGGCTGGTCCAGGCCGGGCCCGTCGCCGAGATCACCGGCTCGGGCGACATGATGCTGGTCACCTCCGCCGAGGAGATCACCGAACCGCTCGTCGAGAAGATCGCCGCACTCGCGGGGATCGGCTCCGCCGTCCGTACCGACGACGCGCACGGGCTGCTGGTCCGGCTCGACGGCGCCACCTCGCCACAGCTCGTCACCGAACTGGTGCGTCTGGACATTCCGTTGACCGGTGTCGGACCGCACCGCCGCCTGGAGGACGCGTTCCTCACTCTGATCTCCGGAGGCTCCGCGTGAGTACCGCATCCGAAGTCGCCGAGGCCCCCGAGGCCCCCGGATACCGAGCCGGCCGCACCCTTCCGCTGCGCGTGGAGGCGGTGCGCCAGCTGCGCAGGCGGCGCACCCTGCTCATGGGCGGGGTGCTGGCCGCGCTGCCGTTCATCCTGATCATCGCCTTCGCGATCGGCGGCACCCCGGACGGCGGGCCCGGGGGCGGCGACCGGCTCACCCTGATGGACACCGCCACCGCGTCCGCCGCGAACTTCGCGGCGACCTGCCTGTTCGTCTCGGCGGGCTTCCTGCTGGTGGTCCCGGTGGCGCTGTTCTGCGGCGACACCGTGGCGTCCGAGGCCAGTTGGTCCTCGCTGCGCTATCTGCTCGCGGCGCCGGTGCCCCGGGCCAGGCTGCTGTGGAGCAAGCTCGTCGTGGCGCTCGGCTTCAGCCTCGCCGCGATGGTGCTGCTGCCGCTCGTCGCACTGGCCGCCGGAGCCGCCGCGTACGGCTGGGGTCCGCTCGAACTGCCCACCGGCGGCGCGCTGGCGACCGGGGACACGGTGCCCAGGCTCGCGCTCGTCGTCGCCTTCATCTTCGTGTCCCAACTCGTCACCGCAGGGCTGGCGTTCTGGCTGTCGACCAAGACGGACGCCCCGCTCGGCGCGGTCGGCGGCGCGGTCGGGCTGACCATCGTCGGCAATGTGCTGGACGCGGTCACCGCGCTCGGCTCCTGGCGCGACTTCCTGCCCGCCCACTGGCAGTTCGCGTGGGCCGACGCGCTCCAGCCCGACCTGGAGTGGGCCGGTATGGCGAAGGGTGCGGCCATCTCGGTGACGTATGCCCTGATTCTTTTCGCCTTCGCCTTCCGGGGGTTCAGCCGTAAGGACATCGTGTCCTGACCTTGGCCTTCCGCCCGGTCACCCTCAGTCGTTGCCGCATCGAGATCTTTCCGCAACGTCCTCGCGGGGTCCGCGGCCCCGGTGCGTACGTCACATGCACACGTGGTGGCACAACGACGCCAACGACACTGGGGGTTGGGGATGGAACGCCGGATACGGATGTACCGGGGGGCAGTGGGACTGCTCCTCGCCGGGGGCGTACTGCTGACGGGCTGCTCGGACGGCTCGGGCGGCTCGGCCGGTGACAGGAACTCGTCCGAGAGCCGCAAACGGGCGGACGCGCCCGCACCGGCCGCCACCGGCGGATCGGCCGGGGACACAGCGAACGGCGCCGCCAACGGTGCGGCGAAGGACGGAGCGAAAGGGGCGGACAGCCGGGAGAAGGCGGAGGGGCTGACGGAGTCCGCCCCGCCCGACTACCTCTCCACCTTCGCGCTGGACGTCGACACCGCCTCGTACGGATACGCACGCCGCACCCTCGCCGACGGCCGTCTGCCGGGACCGGAGACGGTACGGCCCGAGGAGTTCGTCAACAGCTTCCGCCAGGGCTACCGGCGCCCGGCCGGAAACGGCTTCACCGTCTCCGTCGACGGGGCACGGGCTGGTGGTGAGAGCGGCGACTGGTCCCTGGTCCGGGTCGGCCTGGCCACCAGAGCGGCCCCGAGCAGCACCGAACGGCCGCCCGCCGCCCTCACCTTCGTCGTCGACATCTCCGGCTCCATGGCCTCGCCCGACCGCCTCGGCCTGGTGAAGACCTCGCTGGGCATCCTCACCGACGAGCTGCGCGACGACGACTCGGTCTCGCTGGTGACCTTCAGCGACGAGGCGGCGACCGTCCTGCCGATGACCCGGCTGCGCGACCACCGGGGGAAGATCCACGACGCGGTCGACTCCCTGGAACCGTCCGACTCCACCAACGTGGCGGCGGGTGTCACGCGCGGCTACGAGGAGGCCGTCGAAGGCCGGCGCAAGGGCGCCAACAACCGAGTGGTGCTGCTCTCCGACGCACTGGCCAACACCGGCGAGACCGACGCCGACGCGATCCTGGAGCGGATCGGCTCGGCCCGTAGTGAGTACGGCATCACGCTCTTCGGGGTCGGCGTCGGCAGCGACTACGGCGATGCCCTGATGGAACGGCTCACCAACAAGGGCGACGGCCACACCACGTACATCGCCGACGAGGAGCAGGCCCGCAAGGTCTTCGTCGACCAGCTGCCCGCGCACATCGAACTGACGGCACGCGATGCCAAGGCGCAGGTGGCCTTCGACCCGAAGACCGTGGAGAAGTTCAAGCTCATCGGCTACGAGAACCGCAAGGTCGCCGACGAGGACTTCCGTAACGACCGGGTCGACGGCGGCGAGGTCGGCCCCGGTCACACCGTGACGGCGCTCTACGCCGTGCGGCTGCGGGACGGCGCCTCGGGCCATGTCGCGACGGCGACCGTGCGCTGGCTGGATCCCAAGTCCCGCAAGGCGTACGAGCGGACCGGATCGGTGGGGACCGGTGCGGTCGACGGAGCGCTGTGGGGCGGCGGGAGCACCCGGCTCCAGGTGACGGCGGTGGCTGCCTACTTCGCCGACAGCCTGCGCGGCGGCTCGCTCCCGGGAACCCCCTCGCTCGGCGAACTCTCCGCCAGGGCCCGGACGCTGGCCGCCCGTACCGAGGACGACTCGGTGGCGAAGCTGGCCACGATGATCGGCCGGGCGGACCGGCTCAGGAGCGGCCTCGATGACACCGGCACCGGGACGGGAGAGGGCGAGATGGACTGAGCGCCTTGCGGGCCGGGCGGGGCCGGGAGGGGCTGGGGTGGGGCAAGGTGGGGCGGCGCGTGAGGACGGGAGGAGCGACGGCGTGAGGACGGGAGGGCGGAGGCGCTGAGCGGTGGCGTGCCGGCGGACGGTGGCGGCACGAACTCGTCGCGCAGGCCTGTGGATTCAGACCGTACGACGGGCGCCGCCGCGCCATGATGAGCCCATGGACTCCCTGTTCCTGACTCTCGCCGTGCTCACGACCGGTCTCTACGCCGGCTTCATGCTGACGTTCCTCATCGCGATCATGCCCGGTCTCGCCGTGCTGTCGGACGAGGGCTTCACCACGGCCATGCGCCGCTTCAACGAGAAGGTGCCCGGACCCGTCTTCCTCGTACTCTTCCTGACGGTGATCGCTCTTCCTGCCGTCGCGGTCTTCACCGAGCACGGCGAGGACGGGTGGCCGCTGGTGATCGTGGCGCTCGTCTGCGCCCTCGCCTCGCACCTCGTGACGATCGCCGGCAACATCCCGCTGAACAACGCGCTCGCGGCGTCCGAGGGCGGCGACGACAGCGCGGCGCGTACCGCCTTCGAAGCCCGCTGGAACGCACTGCACCGCTTCCGCACCGTGCTCTCGCTGGCCGCGTTCGTCCTGCTGGCGGTGGCCGCCGTCTGAGGGGCCGCCGGACGCCTTGGTCCTGCTGGGCGCCGTGGCCTGATGGGCCGCCGGGCGCGTATCAGGCCAGGTGGAACACCTCGGTGAGCGGCACCATCGCCTCGTCCGCCGCCTCGGGCTGCTCGAAGAAGTCCGCCATGTCGCGCTGCCACCGTTCGTTGACCTCGGTCGCGGCCATCGCCTCGCGGGCCGCGTCGAAGTCGTCGGTCTCCAGATAGCCGACGAGCAGCCCGTCCTCACGCAGGAAGAGCGAGTAGTTGCGCCAGCCCGCACCGGAGAGCGCGGCGAGCATGTCCGGCCAGACGGCGGCATGACGCTCGCGGTATTCGTCGATGCGGTCCTTGCGTACGTTCAGCAGAAAGCAGACGCGCTGCATGTTCGGGACTCCTGGGCGGTGGGCGCGCCGTTGCGAGGCTGCGGGGCGCACGGACTGAAGGTCCACTGAAAGGTTTCAATGTGTCCTCGCAAGCTAGACGGGCAACGGGGGTGCGGTCAATGGACCGAGTCGGTCGTGAGTTGGCGCGTCAGCGTGCGTGAGTGGCGGTCGGCCCAGTCGGCCCAGTCGGCCGCGCGGCGCTCCGGGCGCGCACCGTGTCGTGTGCACCGTCGGCGGCCCCGGAGCGCTGTTGCCCGCCCGCGTTCTCCCGGTGCCGAACGCGGCGGAGGGATCGCCCGGGTGTTGTTCCGGGATCAGCGCTTCAAGCGATGGATACGCCGAGAGAACGCCATCCACGCCGAGATCCGCTGTCCCGGTGAGGGGGAGTTACCGGCCTCGATGGATGGCGCCCTCGCGAAATCCCCGCTGCGGCACCAATCGAATCACCGGCGTGGTGAAGGTCGTCCCCGCCCTTCACCACGCGTCAACGTAAGGCGGGAAAAGGGGCACCGGCAACCGGCCCGACGCTCTTCCCTTCCTTCCGTGGTGGGTTCAGTCACTCAGTAATGCTTGATATGGTGCACGTATTTTCGATGGGCTTGCTCTTCTCGCTGAGACAGAGCGTGATCCACTCGGTGTGCCCGTTCGGGAGGTTCGGGGGCTTGAATTCACGGGCGCCGCCGCCATAGCCCTGATTGAATGCCTTGAAGTAGGTCTGCCCGTTGGGGTGGTCGATCCTCAGGAAGACTCCATGTCCGTCCTTGCGGGTGTCGGCGACATAGAAACTGTCCGCATCGCTGGTCGGCTCAGGCTTGTAGTAGTCATTCCAGACCGCCACCCCTGTCTGCGCGTTCGCCGGGTAGTACTCGGTCTCATTGGGTGTGTCCACGCCCACTTGGGCAGAGGCGAAACCCTGCGAGCCCACGGCGAGGGCAATGCCTGCGACCGCCACGACGGTGGCCCTGGTGAAGTTGTTCACGCTGATCATTTCCTTCTGTAATTATTCGGTGATGTTCCACGACTGGCACATGGAAGAGATGGGCTTCCCGTTCTGCGTCAGGCAGATCTTGAGCTTGCCCGTTGTGTTGTCCTTGAGGTTGGCGATGTTCAGCGCCACTCCGCCGGCGTTCGCGCCATTGGTGTTCGTTGCCGAATAGGTCTTTCCGTTCGGGTGGGCGAACGAAGCGTAGACGCCGTATCCGTCCTTCGAGATGTCGTAGATGAAGAACTCGTCCAGATCGTCGAGCGTGTCCGGATGGAAGTCCCACCAGTCGACCTTCGCGGCCGGGACGAGGGGTGGATCTATGTAGTAGTACGAGGTGGGGTTCGCATCAAGCAGTCGCGGCTGACCCGAGTCGGCCTGCGACGGGGCTGCCCCGGTCGAGAAAGCGATAGCGACGAGGGCGGCTGCGACACCGATGGATGAACGCGTGATTTTGCGCATGGTGACTTCCTTGCTGTGGATGGGGTGCGCCACATGCTGGAGAGTGCCACGTGCCTATTGCAAGGCGGCTGCAGACGGGTTGCAGAGCGCTTGTCGCATGATCCCGCCCACGGTCGACACCAGGGTGTTTCGCGACTTATTGGGCCGGGGCGGCTTTTGGGTCCGTGCGGCTTGAGTTGGTACGGCTTTGGGTCGGTACGGCTTTGGGTTCGTACATCTTCAGGTCGGTAAGGCGTTTTGGGCGGGTACGGCGCTTTGAATGATCCGTGGCGGCACCCGCGACCTGAGAAAGAGAAATGGAGGAATCATCTTGGCGGGAAGCCTGGAAGAACCACGTCGATGGAAGGCGTGGAAGAACCACCGCACCGGAGGAATGAACCACCGCACCGGAGGCATGGGAGAAGTGCCGCCACCGGGTGCCGCCGAAGGGCTACCCCGCCTGGCCGAGTTCGGCCAGGATGACGCGGGCGCGTCGCTCGGCCGGGCGCAGGCATAGTTCCTCGGCTGCGGCCAGGGCTGCTTCCGCCTGCTCCGCGGCCTCCCGAACGTTCCCCTCCGCGCACCGGACGCGGGCGAGGCCGATGCGGGCCCCCGCCTCCTGGTGGCGGAAGCCGCACCGGGTGGTGATCTCCAACGCCTCCTCCAGGTACGCCACTGCCTGCGGGAACTCATCGCTGAGACAGAGCAGTTCACCGAGGTTGATCAGGTAGTCGCTCAGTGCGCTGGGGTCGGCGTGATCGCGGGCGTATGCCAGCGCCTTCTCGGCGAGTGGGCGGGCGAGGTCGAGGCGGCCGGTGTCGCGGTACGTGCGCGCGAGAATCTCCAGGGCATCCGCCTCGTTTCGGCGCTCCCGGTGCTTCCTGGACAGCCGCAGTGCCTCGGTGCCGTCGGCCAGCGCCGCCTCGTAGTCCCCCCGGCCGTGATGGGCGATGGCCCGGTTGACCAGCGGGCTGATGGTCTCCAGCGGCTGCCCGTGGCGCAGGGCTAGATCGATCGCCTCAGTCGTGGACTCGATCGCCTGCTCCGACTGGCCGAGATAGGAGTGGATCAGCCCCATGACGTCGAGCGCGACGCCCAGCATCACCGGGCGGTCGAGATCGCGGACCAGCGCCAGGGAGCGCTTCTGCCATTCCTCGGCCTGACGCATCTCACCCCGACGCCCGTAGTAGACCGACAGGTTGCTCAACGCGGCAGCCTGGCCGGGGACGAAGCCGCCGGCCCGGAATCCCTCCAGGGCTCCGAGGAGGTGATCCAGGTTGTGGCCCTGGTCCTCGATGTGGTGGCCCAGCACGCCGAGGCTCTGGAGCATCGCCGCTCGGGCGAGGATGTCGCCCGAGGCTTCGGCGGCGTGCAGACCGGCGGTGGCCATCCTCTTCCACTCGACCCGGTGGAGCCGGGCGTAGAGGTACATGCGCAGCTGGTCGGCCAGCTGCCAGGCGATGTGGTGCGGTCCTGCCGAGGCGGCGTGTCCGGCCACGGCGGTCATGTTCGCGAGCTCCTGATCCAGCCATTCCAGAGCCTGTTGCCGGTCGGCGAACCTGTCGGAAACGGCGCGCTGCCGGGGCAGCTGTGCGATACCGGTGTACTCGAAGGCTGTTGCGGCATCGGCGGCGGCGAGGTACCAGTCGCACAACCGCTCCCACGCCGCTTCGTGCAGGGGGTCCTCCGCGGCATGCTCGGCCGCGTACAGCCGCAGCAGGTCCTGGAACCGGAAACGGTCGGTCGCGGTGCGTTGGATCAGGCTCGCGCCGGCCAGTACATCCAGCAACTCCTCGGCCACGTTGGGCCCGGCCCCCAGCAGCGCGGCTGCCGCCTCCGTGCTGAACTCCGGTCCGGGGTGCAGCCCCAGCAGGGCGAACAGACGTGCCGCAGAAGGCTCCAGCTCCGCGTACGAGTGATCGAAGGCGGTACGGACGGCCTGGCGGTCGCCGACGATGGACAGCTTCGTGAGTCGCGCGCCATCGGCAAGCTCGGCGGTGTAGGTCGCCAACGACCTTCCGGGCCGGGCCGCGAGATTGGCGGCGGCGATGCGCAGAGCCAGCGGAAGCCGGGCACACTGCTCGGCCAGCCGTCCCGCCGCTTCCGGCTCCGAAGCCACCCGCTGCTCGCCCAGGACGCCGGACAGCAGGGCGCGTGCCTCGACCGGTTCCAGGACCTGCAGCTGAACGACGTGGGCGGCGTGGCTGACGCTGAGACCGCGCAACTCCGTCCGGCTGGTGATCAGTACGGCTGCCCCCGCGGTGCCGGGGAGCAGGGGCCGGACCTGCTCCGCGTCCGCGACGTTGTCGAGCACGATGAGCACGCGCCGGTCGGCCAGCCGACTGCGGAAGTCCGCCGCCTGGTCGTCCAGGGTCCCGGAGGGCGCGGCCATTTCCATGCCGGAGGCGTGCATGAGCGACGTCAGGATCTCGGAGGGATCCCGTGGCCGTTCACCCGTGGCGGGCAGCTGCACGTACCACTGCCCGTCCGGGAAGACCGCCCGCAGCCGGTGGCCGAGGTGCACTGCCAACGTTGTCTTCCCCACGCCGGGCGAGCCGGTGATGACGACGGGACCGACGGGAGTGCCCCGGGCCGCTCCCGTCAGCAGATCCTCCAGTTCCCGCATCTGTTCCTTCCGGCCGACGAAACCCGGACCCGCGGGCGGGAGTCGGCATTGCACGATCCAGTCCGGCCGAGCACCGGCCACTGCGGCAGCCTGGACGGGGGAAGCCGGTGCCGGAGCCGGGGACCGGGGTGGAGCCGGGGCGGGCGCCGGGGCCGGGGACGCGGACTGTGCGGGGGCGGGGAACTGCGCGGGGGCCGGGGACTGTGCGGGGGCCGGGAAGGCGCTCAGCTCCGGATCGTCACGCAGGATTGCCTCGTGCAGTCCCCGCAGTGCGGCGCCGGGGTCAACACCGAACTTCTCGGCCAGGTTTCGCCGGAACGCGTCGAAGTGGTCGAGTGCCTCGACCTGCCGTCCGCAGCGGAACAACACGGTCATGAGCTGGGCAACGAGTCGCTCGTCCCACGGATTCTCGGCCGCGAGGTCGCGCAGCTCAGCCGTCAGACCGCCGGCTTCCCCCGCGGAGAGCCTCTGGTCGATACGGTCCAGCATCGCCGCCAGCCGCTCCTGCCGCAGACGGGTACGCATCGCTTCGGCCCAGTCCCCGGCGATGCCGGAGAGCGGTTCACCGTGCCAGAGCCCCAGTGCCTCGTCCAGGATCCGCTCGGACTCGGTGCTGTTTCCGGCAGCGCGGGCCTCTGCCGACAACTCCCGGAATCGATGCAGATCGACGTCGTCGGCCGGGACGGTGAACGCATAGCTGCCGGCCCGGCGCACTATCGCCACCGTACTGTCCTGCTGACGCAGGGAACTGCGCAGCCGCGCCACGTAGCTGTGCAGCGTGCTGCGCGCGGTGGCGGGCGGGAAGTCTCCCCAGACGCACTCGATCAGCTGCTCGGTGGAGAGGGTCTTTCCTGGCGCCAACAGAAGCGCGGCCAGGACGCAGCGCTGTTTGGGCGAGCCCAGGGGGATCGGGCGGTCACCACACGATGCGGCAACGGGGCCGAGCAGTTGAAATCTCACAGCACGTCACCCACCGATGGTCGTGGGTGGCATGCCCCCCATGCTACTGAGCCAGTGATGACAACGGCTTGAAGGCGACGGTCACGGGCGTACGTGTACGCGGCGTCGTGTCGTCGGCCGCAGCCAGTGCTCTGGTGGATCACTGCGCCAACTTAGCGCGGACCCGACCGCCAACCAGTGCGAATAGGGGAACAGTCACAGCGAGCGCCCGCCTCGTCGTTCGTCATGCGGCCGTTCATGCGCCCCACCCTCGACCGCACCTTGCGGTGGGCGGCACTGCCGTCCTCCTGGCCGGGAAGCGGCGTTCGTCGGTGGGTGCGTGCGGTGCGGGACGGCCGCGCCGCAGGGCGCCCGCGCGGGCGCTCTCCGGCAGGCGGGTCCGCGCCGGCGTTTCGGATTCGAGAAGGGGGTCGCCCCTCCGGCGGCCGGTGGGTCCGGGGCTCCGCCTCAGCCGTGGCCGTCCCGAATTTGCGTGATGACCCGTTCGTTCCGAAGCGAGTTGGGCGGGAGTGGCGCCTTGGGCTGGCGTGGTTCTTTCCTGCGCCGATGGTTCACAGACGTTCGCGGACGTCCGCCGGTGTTCGTCAGCGTTGTCACGCAGTTGGGCGCTCACTCAGGTTCGCTGGGTGGGATCACCGGCTGATCCCTCAACGCCGCGTATGCGCGCTCGACTTCGCCCAGGTACTGCTCCAAGCGAAAGCGAACCTCCTCGATGACCTCCCCTTCGAGGCCCGGGTACATCAGGTCGGACCAGATAACCATCCCGCCCCGGAGCCGGACCCGGATGGTCAGCCTGCCCGAACCAGGCTCGGGCTGCTCCTGGGCTGCCAGATCCACCGTGCACGGTGAATCCGTCGGATAGAGCGGTCCGCCTGGGCGGAGCAGTTGCCTCGGATCGAGGCCGGCCATTCTGCCATCGCTGCGCGCGACCACGTCGAGGCCATCGATGAAGAGGTACGTATGCACGGCAGTACACGCCGGCAGTCCAGGACACGCGCTGATGAGCAGTGTGCTCACCGCACCACCGCTTTCCCTGTCGGGCACGGTCGCCCTCAACGCGCGCGGGGACCTACGCGGCATCCGCCTGATGTGACGTCATGGGCCGACCTTATCGGCTACGTCGCACCAGTCCGGAAGACCCCGTATGTGGATGGGGTCTGACCTGCACGCTTGTGACCTGCGATCCAATGACGATCGTGCTACTTGTCCCCATGTTTCCCCGTCAGTCCCCGACCGGACGGGCATGCGACGGGCCTGCGTGTCGGAACAGCAGGGCTGTCATCCAGCCTGATGTGCGAGCGCCGATGGCGTGGGTATCCGTGCCGGGTCGGCTGGAGGGCGGTTGGCCGGCCGCCTGTCTCCAGGGTGGATTGACTGAATCCGCCAGCTTTGCAGGCGGTCCCCAATTCGATGGACGGCAGAGCCGAGCTCACGTCAGCTCCTCTGAAGCCAAGCAATCGTAACTCTCCGTATGTGAGCGGCCCGGGTCGCGGGCTGGGCGGGCGACAGCGTCCCGGTGCTTCTGGCCACCTACGCACGGTGCGTGGAAGGACAGCTTCCCGATCTCAAGAGGCGGCTCGAAGCCGCCGGAGACCTCCCGGAACCGCCGCCCGCAGGCTGACGGGACGGCGGACTTCGGCACGTATTCGGCGCGGCCACCCGCGAAACCCCGGTGACAGCCGTACGGCCCCGGACTTTCCCTTGATCGTCAGGAGACTGTCCGGGGCTTCGCCGTGTCCACCGAAACATGCCCTGAACTGCGAAAAGCCCTCCCGGTGAGGAGGACTCTCGGTGGCGCCCCCGGCAGGACTCGAACCTGCGGCCAAGCGCTTAGAAGGCGCCTGCTCTATCCACTGAGCTACGGGGGCCGGATGGTGACCTCGGTGGCCTGGAGCCCTGGGACCCGGGCGGTCCGTGACCTTGCCGGGACAAGGATAGGGCTCCGATTGTCTCCGCCCGGTTGCTTCACCTGCGTGGCACGATGTGGAGGTTCAGTGAAGCGAGACGATAATCGCAGGTAGGTGCGATTCATGCACCGCTTTTGACGCATCGCGCCCCGGGTGTTGTGCACTCGTTATGCCTGCGCCCCACTCGTCCCCTCTGTCCGGACGGGGGAACCGGCGCGCAGAGGTGGCTATACGCTTCAAAAAGGCGCCAAAATTGGGCATTCTTCACATGTGGTGACCTTGGACGTACGGCCTCAGCTCATCGACGCACTTTCCGCCCTGCGCGACCGTGTCGCTGCCGTGCGTCTCCCACTCCCGCTCCCAGGAGCTCCGCGCGCCCGGCAGACCAGGATCGAGCTGCTCGCCCAGCTCGACGACTACCTGCTGCCCCGGCTCAAGGACCCAGAGGCCCCCCTGCTCGCGGTCATCGGAGGTTCCACCGGCGCGGGCAAGTCGACGCTCGTCAACTCGCTCGTCGGACGGCGGGTCAGCGAGGCCGGGGTGCTGCGGCCGACCACACGCACACCGGTGCTCGTCTGCCATCCGGATGATCACCACTGGTTCGCCGGAATCCGGGTGCTGCCGCAGCTCACCCGGGTCTGGCTGCCGCCCGAGGAGTCCGCCGACCCCGGCCAGTGCGACGACCTCGAAGGACTCGACGGGAACGCGGCCGAGGAAGGGACCGCGCTGCGCGTCGAAACCGCAGCAGGGCTGCCCAGGGGCCTCGCCCTGCTGGACGCCCCCGACATCGACTCGCTCGTCGTACGCAACCGGGTCCTGGCCGCCGAGCTCATCTGCGCGGCGGACGTCTGGGTCATGGTGACCACCGCGTCCCGCTACGCCGACGCCGTGCCGTGGCATCTGCTGCGTACGGCCAAGGAGTACGACGCCTCCCTCGTCACCGTCCTCGACCGGGTACCGCACCAGGTGATCACCGAAGTGTCGCGGCAGTACGGCGCTTTGCTCACCAAGGCCGGACTCGGCGAAGTGCCGCGCTTCACCATCCCCGAACTGCCCGAATCGGCCGGCGGTGGCAGCGGACTGCTGCCCACCACCGCCGTCGCGCCGCTGCGCGCCTGGCTCACCCACCGTGCGCAGGACCCGGCGGCCCGTCAGCAGGCGGTCGGGCGGACGGCGGCCGGAGTCATCGACTCCCTCGATGTCCGGATGCCCGCCCTGGCCGGAGCCGTCGCCGCGCAGTACGCCGCCGCCGTCCGGCTGACCGGTGTGGTGGAGGACGCGTACGGGAAGGAGGGCACCCGGGTCCGCAAGCGGCTCCGCAACGGCGGGGCGCTCGCCGGCGACGCCCGGACCCGGTGGCGCGGCTATCCGCTCTACAGCACCGCGCAGGAGGTCCTCGACGCACTCGTGGACTCCCTCGCCGCGCTCCTGGAATGCGCGGTGGCCGCCGCCGACGAACAGATCCGCTCGACCTGGCGGCGCGAGCCCGCGGCGGCCGTCCTCGGCTTCGAGGCGCCGGGCCGGGAGGCGGGCGGCTGGGGGCCCGCCGAGGACATCGGCGGCCGGATCGCCATGACCGTACGGCGGTGGCGCCGGGTCCTGGAGGAGCTTGCCGAGGAAGAGACGCGGCTCATGGAGCGCAACACCGCGCCCGACACCGAGACCGTCACCGCGCTCCTCGCCGCCGCGCTCCTCGGCGGACGCCGGGCCCGTACCGCAGGAGAGCAACTGGCCGAACGCATCGGCGTCCAGGGGGCCCTGCGGCTGCGCGACAAGGGGGGCGCGCTGCTCACCACCTATCTCGAACAGGTGCTCGGTGGTGAACGCGACCGCCGGCTCGCCCCGCTGGACGCGCTCGATGTGGCCCCCGAACCGCAGGCCGAACTGATCGCCGCGCTGTCCGTACTGCAGAAGGAGAGGTGGCAGCGATGACTGCCGTCACTGACGAGGGTCCGGGACAGGGCCGGGGGCAGGACCAGGGAGAGGACCGGCCAGGGGACCGGGGGCAGAACCAGGGGGAGAACCGGGGACGGAGCCAGGGACAGGGGCGGAGCCAGGGACGGACCCGTGCCCCCGATCCGGCACCCGAGCGGAGCCCGGAGGGCGAAGCCGTCCCCGGTGAGAACCCAGGTCATGACCGGGACAGGCCGTCCCGCGAATGGGACGACGGGCTCATCGCCCGTCGGTCGGCCACCGGCACCGCCATCGGCAAGGCCGCGCCCGGCTCTCTTCCGGTGGCGGATGCGGAGGCTGAGGACGACGGACGGCCCCAGGTCGAGGCGTACGTCCCCTCCGGCAGCCCGCTCGGTCCACGCCTGGACGCGCTGCGCGAACTCGTCGGCCTCTCCCGGGCCCGGCTCGACCGGACCGCCCTCGCCGAGGCGGGGCGCGTACTCGACGAGGCAGCGGCCAGGCAGCGGCTCTCCTCCCGCCATACCGTCGTCGCCATCGCCGGAGCGAGTGGCAGCGGCAAGTCGACGCTCTTCAACTCCCTCGCGGGTGCGCAGATCTCCGAGACCGGACTCCGCAGGCCCACCACCTCCGCCCCTCTCGCCTGTTCCTGGACGGACGGGGCCGCGGGGCTGCTCGACCGGCTCGCGATCCCCGGGCGGCTCCGGCGCAGGCCACAGGTTGGCGCCGCTGCGGCGGAGGAAGCGCTCCAGGGCCTGGTCCTGGTCGACCTGCCCGACCACGACTCGGCGGCGCGCGGCCACCGCGACCAGGTGGACCGGGTGCTCGCGCTGGTTGACGCGGTGATCTGGGTGGTGGACCCGGAGAAGTACGCCGACGCTGCGCTGCACGAGCGCTATCTGCGCCCCCTTGCCGGGCACGCGGAGGTCACCTTCGTGGTTCTCAACCAGGTCGACCGGCTGCCCGGAGACGCCGCCGACCAGGTGCTGGACGATCTGCGCAGGCTCCTGGACGAGGACGGCATGGCGCTGGGCGAACACGGCGAACCCGGTGCCACCGTCCTGCCCCTGTCCGCGCTCACCGGGGAAGGGGTCGGCGAGCTGCGTGAACTGCTCGGCCGCTTCGTCCAGGACCGCACGGCCGCCACCCGCCGGCTCTCGGCTGATGTGGACGCCGCCGCGGCCAGGCTCCGCCCGGTGTACGTCGCCGAGGGGCGGCCGGGACTGGGGGAGCGGGCCCGGGAGGAGTTCGCCGACCGGCTCGCGGAGGCCGTGGGCGCCGCCGCCGCCGGACAGGCCGCCGAACGTGAATGGCGCCGCAACGCCGGACGGGCGTGCGGCACGCCGTGGCTGCGGCTGTGGCGCTGGTACGAGTCCACTCGGCAGCCCGGCGGCGCGGACCGGGGCGCACTCGCCGCGCCGCCCGAGGAAAACCTCACCGCGCGCCAACGGGTCGAGCAGGCGGTGCGCACGGTGGCCGACGGCGCCGCCGACGGGCTGCCCGCACCCTGGGCGCAGGCAGTGCGCGAGGCCGCGGTGCACGGAGCGCAGGGGCTGCCCGAGGCGCTCGACGAGCTGGCCGGACGGGCCACGGATGCGGAGGGCCGGGCCGCCTCGGAGACGCGGGGCCGGGACGCGGAGGCGCGGGGCCGGGACGCGGATGAGCAGGGCCGGGGCGCGGAGACGCGGGGCCGGGGCGCGGAGGCGCGGGGCCGGGGCGCGAACGTGGGCGATGGTGCGGGCGGTGCGGCCGGCGTGCGGGGCGGTGTGGGTGGTGCGCGGGGTGGCGCGGGCCAGGAGCGCGGCGGGCGAGGGAGCGTGAAGCCCCCGCGGCCGGCCTGGTGGCCGGCCGCCGTGCTGGCACAGGTGGCGATGACACTGCTTCAGATCTTTGGCGGTCTGTGGCTGGCGGGCCAGATCATCGGCGTACTGCAACCGGGGTTGCTGACGCCCGCGCTGGTGATGCTGGCGGGCATCATCGGCGGCCCGTTGGTGGAGTGGTCGTGCGCGGCGGCGGCCAGGGGGCCCGCGCGACGGTATGGCCAGGAGGCCGAGCGACGGCTGCGCGAGGCAGCGGCCGCATGCGGGCGGGCGCGGGTGCTCGATCCGGTGGCGGCGGAGCTGGTGCGCTACCGGGAGGTGCGGGAGCGCTTCGTGGCGGTGACGGAGTTTTCCACAACGGGCCGTTAGTCCACAGGCCTCAGCAGGAATTCCGCTTCCCCTTCAGTATGGGATCAGTGACCGGGCGTCATAGCGCGGTCACTGAAATCCGGACCGAAGGGGAGGCGGAGTCATGAACGAGACCTTGGTGACGCTGGTGGGGAACGCGGCGACCGGTGTGGAGTTCCGGGAGACCGCGAGCGGGGGAATGGCGCGATTCCGGTTCGCGGTGACACCGCGGCGGTGGGACCGGGAGAAGCAGCTCTGGGCGGACGGGCACACCAGCTTCTACACCGTGTGGGCCTGGCGCGGCCTCGCGTCGAACCTGTCGGGTTCGGTGGCGGTGGGCGAGCCTTTGGTGGTGCACGGCAGGCTCAAGGTGCGCGAGGAGGAACGGGAGGGGCAGCGCCGGACGTTCGTGGACATCGAGGCGGTGGCGGTGGGACACGACCTGACCCGGGGGACTTCGGCGTTCCGGCGCGTGGTCAGGGGAGATCCGGGGCTGGTCGCGCGAACCGGCGGCCGGGAGGCGGGTGAGCCGGACCGGTGGGCCGTGCGGGACCGCCCGGCGGAGCGGGAGCAGCCTGCGGACCGCGCGGAACCACGGGATGCGGAACGTGTTCCGAAAGCGTCCGAACGGCCGCAACGCCCCGTCACCAGGCGGCGGACGGTGCGTCAGAAGGCTGATCCGGAACTGGCGTCGGTGCCCTGACGGCCCACCCGTCGGAGGTGGTGATGAGCGCATTCCGGCCCGAGTCCTTCCCACCGTCGGGACGTTACCGGGGATAACGATTCCGATTCGGAATGGTTGTCGGACGGTATGACGGGGGACTCTGCTTCGCTCGGTACTTAGGATTCCCCAGTACTCACAGGGCACTTGAGTCGGCTGGCGGGACATTCCCCACACGCGTAACGGACGCGAGGGTCTCGCCCGGAGGGGAATTCTGTGTTTTCTGCTTCTTCAGCGACCGCCTCGTCATCCATGACGGCGGCCAATTCTCGACGAACCCGCGGTATAGCCCGGCTGGCTGCCGCGGTGGTGGCATCCGGCCTGGTCGTCGCCGGCGTCCTCACCGGCGCGGGCGGCGCAGCCGCTGACGAGGCGCCCCTGCATCAGGGGGGAGCGACCGCGACGCTGGACGGGCTGAAGACGTTCGACACCGCGGTCCTCCGCGCGAACGGCAAGAATCAGAAGCTGCCTGCCGGCCTCTTCGAGATGACGGTCGACGGCGGCGGCAAGTTCCAGACGTACTGCATCGACATCCACAACCCCACCCAGGACCAGGCGAAGTACCTGGAGACCCCCTGGAACCAGACCTCGCTCGGCACGAACAAGAACGCCGGCAAGATCCGCTGGATCCTGGAGCACTCCTACCCGAAGATCAACAACCTCCAGGCGCTTGCCGAGGAAGCCGGCACGGGCCCGCTGACCGAGCGGACCGCGGCGGCCGGAACCCAGGTCGCGATCTGGCGCTACTCGGACAACGCCGATGTGACCGCGTCCGACGACCAGGCGGAGAAGCTCGCCGACTGGCTGCAGAAGTCCGCGACCGACACCGCCGAACCCAGTGCGTCCCTCGCCCTGGACCCGGTCGCGGTGTCCGGCCGCTCCGGTGAGCGCGTCGGTCCCGTGACCGTCCGTACCAACGCCGGACAGGTCTCCGTGGCCCCGCCCGCCGACTCCGCCAGCGGCATCAAGATCACGGACAAGGACGGCAAGGCCGTCACCACGGCCGTCAACGGCTCCCAGCTCTACTTCGACATCCCGGCAGGCGCCGCCGACGGCTCCGCCGCCCTGACCGTCCAGGCCACCACCTCGGTCCCCGTCGGCCGGGCCTTCGCCGGTGCCACCAAGAGCCAGACCCAGATCCTGGCCGGCTCCAGTGAGTCGACGGTCTCCGCGAGTGCCACCGCGACCTGGGCCGGCAAGGGTGCGATCCCGGCGGTCACCGCGAAGAAGAACTGCGCCAAGGGCGGCGTGGACGTCACCGCGAGCAACAAGGGCGACGAGGCGTTCACCTTCGACCTGGCCGGGGCGGAGCACACCGTCGAGCCCGGGAAGTCCGAGACGGTGACCGTGCCGGTCGCCGAGGACCAGGCGTACGACTTCACGGTCACCGGCCCCGACGGCTTCACCCGCACGTTCAAGGGCGTGCTGGACTGCCTGACCACGGGCAGCGGCGGCGACGACGGCCTCACCACGCAGGACGCCGAGCAGCCCACCCCGGCCACCGCAACGGCGGGCGGCAGCGCGTCCGGCGCCGAGGGCAACCTGGCCGAGACCGGCAGCTCCAGCGCCACCCCGGTCATCGCGGGCATCGCGATCGCCCTGGTCGTCATCGGCGGCGGCTCGGTCTTCTTCCTCCGCCGGCGCAAGGGCCAGTCCGCAAGCGAGTGACGCACGGCCGAGTGACGAACAACAGGCGCACGGTCACCACGCGCTGAGCACGGTCACGACGCGTTGAACAAGGCCCCGGTACGATTTCGCCCGTACCGGGGCCTTCGCGTGCTGCGGGCCGGGACCTTTCGCGCACCGCCGATCCGGGGCCCGGGGCCCGGTGCCCTCGCCGATCCGGGGCTTCGCGCCCCTGTCGACCGGGAGCGCGCTGCCCGCGCGACGGAAGCCGCGCGACGGAAGCGCGAGACGGGAATCAAGGGCGCTCGAAGTACTGGAGCAGTCCTCCGACGGCGAAGCAGAGTGCTCCGGTGAGGGTGCCCCAGTTGGCGATGTCGATGTTCACCGGGCTTCCTGTCGCGGGGCGGGTGAAGTCGGCCAGTGCGGCTCCCAGGAAGAGGGCGGACCCGAGTTGGCTGACGGCGACGATCCACCAGCCGAGATCATGTGCACGGATCCCCGGGCGGCCGTGGCAGACCTCGACCAGGGCGAGATGCCCCGAGATGAGAAACAGGACGCACCCGACCATGTCCGGAGCCCAGACCAGCGTGTTCGCCTGCCGCGCAGAAAGCCCCTGCAACAGGGAGCTCAGCAGGTCGATGCCGAATACAAGCGTGCCGACGAACAGGACGAAGGTGCTCAGCCAGTCGATCCGGCCGGGCTCGTAGCTCCACCATCTCCAGCGCCGAGTGGCGAGAGCCCCGGTTCCGCTGTCCTGGCGTGGGGCGTTGACCGCTTGGAGCAGTGACGCGTAGCCGCCCGTGTTGAAGAACAGGCCGCCGGCGAAGTAGATCCAGGCCCCCGTCGCCTGCCCCGTACCGAACTGAGCCACCGAGGCCCCGGCGGCGAACAGACCTCCACCGACCGTGAACGCACCCGCCGCGACGGCATTCAGTCTGCGAAGACGCCCGACCGACGTGCTGTCCGCCTTCCGGGAGCGGAGTTCGGACTCGCCTGCGGCCCGCACGGCGAGCAGTCCGCGCTTACGGGCCCGCCGCGACTCCCAGACCGCGGTGCCCCCATCGCTGAGACGCCAGGTCAGCCGTGTGGTGAACGGCCCCGCACCCTCGGCGGTCCTCTCGATTCGGCTCACTTCGCGACCCTAGCCCTTTGGTGGCTATTTACCCCTTATGCGACTCGATCTCGCCCGCAGGGCCGCGAAGGGGCGGACGTTCGTGCTCGGCGTCGCCTGCGACAACCGGGGCCGGCCGGAATCCCCAGCTCAGGCCCACGCACCGGTACGGGTTTCCATCCGGGGATGGACGTCAGGCAAGATGGGGTGTATCTGCCCACTCATCGATTGCCGGACGGTTTCTCTTGGCTGAGTACATCTACACGATGCGCAAGACGCGCAAGGCACACGGCGACAAGGTCATCCTTGACGACGTGACGCTGAGCTTCCTGCCCGGCGCGAAGATCGGTGTGGTGGGTCCCAACGGTGCCGGTAAGTCCACGGTGCTGAAGATCATGGCCGGCCTGGAGCAGCCGTCCAACGGCGATGCCTTCCTGTCTCCCGGGTTCAGCGTCGGCATCCTCATGCAGGAGCCCCACCTCGACGAGTCGAAGACCGTTCTGGAGAACGTCCAGGACGGCGCCGCCGAGATCATGGGCAAGCTCAAGCGCTTCAACGAGGTCGCCGAGCTCATGGCGACCGACTACTCGGACGCCCTCATGGACGAGATGGGCAAGCTCCAGGAGGACCTGGACCACGCCAACGCGTGGGACCTGGACGCTCAGCTGGAGCAGGCCATGGACGCGCTGGGCTGCCCGCCCGGCGACTGGCCCGTCGTCAACCTGTCCGGTGGTGAGAAGCGCCGCGTCGCGCTCTGCAAGCTCCTCATCGAGGCGCCCGATCTGCTGCTCCTCGACGAGCCCACCAACCACCTCGACGCCGAGTCGGTGAACTGGCTGGAGCAGCACCTCTCGAAGTACGCGGGCGCCGTGGTCGCCGTCACCCACGACCGGTACTTCCTGAACAACGTCGCCGAGTGGATCCTCGAACTCGACCGGGGCCGCGCCATCCCCTACGAGGGTAACTACTCCACGTACCTGGAGAAGAAGGCCACCCGCCTCAAGGTCGAGGGCCGCAAGGACGAGAAGCGGCAGAAGCGGCTCAAGGAAGAGCTGGAGTGGGTGCGGTCGAACGCCAAGGGGCGCCAGACCAAGTCCAAGGCGCGTCTCGCCCGGTACGAGGAGATGGCGGCCGAGGCGGACAAGATGCGGAAGCTGGACTTCGAGGAGATCCAGATTCCGCCGGGCCCGCGGCTCGGTTCCATCGTCGTCGAGGTCGAGCACCTCTCGAAGGCCTTCGGCGACAAGGTCCTCATCGACGACCTGTCGTTCACGCTGCCGCGCAACGGCATCGTCGGCATCATCGGTCCGAACGGCGCGGGCAAGACCACGCTGTTCAAGATGATCCAGGGCCTGGAGACGCCGGACGCCGGCACCATCAAGGTCGGCGACACGGTCAAGATCAGTTACGTCGACCAGTCCCGCGCCAACATCGACCCGAAGAAGACCCTGTGGGCGGTCGTCTCGGACGAGCTGGACTACATCAACGTCGGCCAGGTCGAGATGCCGTCGCGGGCGTACGTCTCCGCGTTCGGCTTCAAGGGCCCGGACCAGCAGAAGCCGGCCGGCGTGCTCTCCGGTGGTGAGCGCAACCGCCTCAACCTGGCGCTGACGCTGAAGGAGGGCGGCAACCTGCTGCTCCTCGACGAGCCCACCAACGACCTCGACGTCGAGACCCTGTCCTCGCTCGAGAACGCGCTGCTGGAGTTCCCCGGTGCGGCCGTGGTCATCTCCCACGACCGCTGGTTCCTGGACCGAGTCGCCACGCACATCCTCGCGTACGAGGGCGAGTCCAAGTGGTACTGGTTCGAGGGCAACTTCGAGTCGTACGAGAAGAACAAGGTCGAGCGTCTCGGCGCGGACGCGGCCCGCCCGCACCGTGCCACGTACAAGAAGCTCACGCGAGGCTGATCGTCTTGGCACGTCACATCTACAGCTGCCCGCTGCGCTGGTCGGACATGGATGCCTTCGGCCACGTCAACAACGTGGTCTTCCTCCGCTACCTGGAGGAGGCGCGCATCGACTTCATGTTCCGGCTGGCGCCGGGGGACGGCTCGCCGTCCTTCGCGGGCGGTTCCGTCGTGGCCCGGCACGAGATCGACTACGTGCGCCCGCTGGTCCACCGGCACTCACCGGTGACCGTCGAGTCGTGGGTCACGAAGATCGGTGCCGCGTCGCTCACGATCGCGTACGAGATCAAGGACCCGGAGCAGGTGTACGTACGGGCGTCGACCATCGTCGTCCCGTACGACCTGGCCGAGGAGCGCCCCCGGCGGATCTCCGCGGAGGAGAAGCTCTTCCTCCAGAAGTACCTGGCCGAGGAGCCCGCGGCGGCATGACCGTGCCCGTGCAGTCCTTGCAGTTCGCCGACGCCAGGGAGGCCGCGGATCTCGCGGCCTTCCTCGGCCGGCTGCTCCACTACGACCGTGCCGCGGCCGTCCGGTTGCAGGCCGGCGGCGGTGCGCTCGCCGTGTTCGGACGGCCGCCGTCGTTCGAGGTCCTGGCGATCCGGGCCGTGCGGCTGGCGGATCCGTACGCCTTCGATGCCACGGTGTCGGCCGGCGAACTCCTGGAGACCCTGGAGGAGTCGACCGGCAGCGGTGCCGTCCCCGCACCGGTCACGGGCCCGCCCTGGACCGGTGTGCTGCCGCCGCGCGGCGGCTGGCAGGAGCGGCCGGGGCTGCCCGGACCCGTCGCCTTGCGCGCGGCGCTGACCGAGGCCGTCGCCGAGTTCCGTGCCCGCGACGCCGCCCTGCCCGAGGACCGGCGTACGCGGGCGGAGCGGGATCTCATCGGGCGTGACATCTGGTCGCGGACCGTCGGCACCACGGAGCTTCCGCTGCGCGCCGTGCACGCGGCGCAGGCTCTCGGTTTCCTGCGGGCGGCGCCGGACTTCCCCGTGGCCCTGCTGGCCACGGGTGCGTGGCTGCGGCTGCGTACCCCCTACGGGGCCATCGCCCTGCGGCGGGCGGGTGCGGCGGGCGGCCTAGGGACGCTCGCCGTCTCCGTGAGCGGGTAGGGCCCCTCAAGCAGTAAGCAGGCGGCGCCCCCAAGAAGGCGCGTCACCAGCGCATGTGGACGTCCTCGGCCCAGCCCAGCAGGCGTTCCACCACGATCTCCGTGCCGTCGTCCGTACGGACCCGCCCGTCGTAGTACCCGAAGCACTGGTCCGTGCGGTTGTCGATCAGGCCGGTCTCCGTGCGGGTCGACCGGTTGTGGAACGGGGTGAACGTCAGGTCGACCTGGTCGGACGAGGGCGTACGGATGGTCCAGGGCGCGAGGAAGTCGGTCGTCGACCACCGCCAGTCCAGCTCCTCCCCGATCTTGGTGAGCCGGCCGTCCACACAGAGCCCGTTCTCCGTCGAGCCGGTGCCCGCCGTCCAGCGTCCGCCGAACTGGAGGCCCACGGTGTGGCCGTCGGTGCGTCCGGAGGCGGCGCCCCAGTTCCAGTCGACCGTGCGCGGCCAGCGGCCCCGGCCGTGGTCCAGGACGGCCCAGGTGTCGGGCCCGTCGAAATCGAGGAACTCGCCGCCGATCCTGACCCGGCCGGACGCGGGGAGCGCGGTGTGCTTGGAGGTGTACTGGAAGCGCCGCCCGCTCCACGGGACGACGACCGACAGCGACTCGTGCTCCGGAGGCCGGGCGACCAGCAGATCGACCTCCAGCGGAATCCGGTCCGGGGTCAGGCAGCGGGCCCTCAGCCGGGTTCCGGCGTTCTCGTCGCGGATCTCGACGCGCACCTTGCCGCTCGACGGACGCTCGGGCCCGACCACCACGTCACTGGAGCCGGGCGCGCCCGCGACGGTGTCGGGGAGCTCGACGCCGAAGCCCCCGGGGATGATCGCGGTACGTTCGAGTTCGAGGCCGCCCGGTGCGTATTCGAGCAGGTAGACGGTGTTCAGGGCGAGGAAGTCGAGGTCACTGACGGTCAGTGCCACCAGGTGGGTGGGCGTCGTGACGCACCAGTACTCCCAGCGCTTGGTACGGCCCCAGCCGCGCAGATTGGCGCGGTGGAGCGGTGTCCGCGACCAGCCGACCGAGGCCGGGTTCAGACTGCCGTCGGGCAGGCAGAGGTCGACCGGTTCGGTGATCTCGCGTTCGGGCGTCGTCATGCGGCGATCCTATGACCGGGGCCGAGTCCGGGGCTGGGGCCGGTACGGGTACGGGGCTGGGGGCTGACCTGGGGACCTTCGGCGGACCCGGCCGCCGTCTACTCGGGCTTGGGCTCCTGCCCGTCCGGCCACACGCCGATGTGGTCCTGCTCCAGCTCCAGCATCACGCGGTGCTCCATGCCCAGCGCCTCCGTGTAGTCCGAGGGCAGCTGGAGCCGGCCCGCCCGGTCGAGCATCGCGTACTCGCGGGCCACCTGGGACTCCTGGCCCGTCGCCGCGTCGACCTCGGTGCGGCGCAGCACCTCGAAGGAGGTGCGGCCGTCGCGGATGGCCACCGTGCGGCGGACCTCGTCCGCGACCGCCTGGTCGTGCGTGACGATCACGATCGTCGTGCCGAGCTCCTCGTTCGCGCGGCGGAAGGCGGCGAAGACCTGTTCACCGGTGGCCGAGTCCAGCTCCCCGGTGGGTTCGTCGGCGAGCAGCACCGAGGGCGAGTTGGCCAGCGAGACCGCGATCGCCACCCGCTGCTGCTGACCGCCCGACATCTGCCGTGGGCGCCGGTCGCGGCAGTCGGCCACCTCCAGCATCTTCAGCAACGACTCGGCGCGCGCGACGCGTTCGCGATTGCGGCCCCGGCCGCGCAGCTGCATCGGCAGGGTGACGTTCTGGATCGCGGTCAGATAGGGGAGCAGGTTGCGGGAGGTCTGCTGCCAGACGAAGCCGACGACGTCCCGGCGGTAGCGGAGCCGTTCCTTCTGCCCCATGGAGAGCAGGTCGCAGCCCGCCACCTTCGCCGCCCCCGCCGTGGGTTCGTCCAGGCCCGCCAGGATGTTCATCAGCGTCGACTTGCCGCTGCCGGACGCGCCGACCAGGGCCAGCAACTCGCCCTCGGCGACCAGGAGATCGAGGCCCTGAAGGGCCTGCACCTCCACTCCGTCCGTGGTGAAGATCCGCACCAGCCGGTCGCAGGCGATCAGTGCGTCATGCCCGTAGGAGGGCCGGTCCCGGCGGGCGGTGGCCCGCTGTTCGAGCTCCGCCAGTGTGGAATCGGTCGACGGCGTCGTCATCGGGAGTCTCCTGCCCTGAGTTCGGTGATCGATCCACGGCGGCCTGCCCACCAGGCCTGCGCACCGGCCACCAGCGCGGTGAGGACGATCACGCCCACCGCCGGCAGGGCCAGCGACCACGGATCGGTCCGCAGCGGTGCGGTGTCCAGCAGGCCGGAGCCGGAGCCGGCCGCGAGTGCGAGGCGTACCAGATCGATGCCCGGTGACAGCAGCGCGATGGTCGCCCAGCCGACGAGGAGCCCGCCCCCGGCAGCAAGCAGCGCCTGCGGCATCGCCTCGAAGCCGAGGAGGCGGCCGCCCTGCCGCGAGGTGAGGCCCATGGTGCGCAGCCGTGCCAGCAGGGTGGCGCGTTCCGGGGCGGTCTGCAGCAGCGAGAGGAGGACGGCGAGCAGGGCGTACCCGGCCCCGGCCGCGATCGCCGCCAGGTAGATCCGCTCGGCTCCCGACTGCATGGGGGTGTCGATGTACGTGGCACGCTCCTCGGCGCGCGTCTGCACGCTGATCTCCTCGCCCGTGTGCCCGGCCGCCGTGCGCAGCGCGTCCGCGTCGAGCCGGTCGCCGGTGAGCAGCAGCGCGGTCGTCTGCCGGTGGGTGAGCGAGGCGGAGTTCACGATGATGAACGAGGTGGTGTCCACGGCCGGGGTACCGGTGACCGTGCCCGCCACCCGGATCTTGAAGTCTCCGGCCAGTGACTGGAGATCGCGCGGCCGCTCGCCGAGCCGTTCGGCGACGGACGGCGAGACGAGGACCGGCAGCACCCGGTCCTTCGACGGCAGCGTGCCCTCGGGTGTCGCGGGCCCGGTCGCCTTCAGCCGGTCGGCGGAGAAGGCGCCGATGCCGGTGGAGCGGGACAGCCGGGCGTAGGTGACCGGGGCGACACCGATCAGGGTGGCCCCCTTGGCGTCCTCGGATCCGCTCTCGGGCGCCGGCAGGGCGACCCCGTATTCGATCTGGACCTGCGCCACGTCCCGTACCCCGTCCGTCTCCCGCACCGCGCGGACCAGACGGTCCGGCAGGGGTACGGAATCGGCCCGGCCGCTGACGCGGGCGTCGGCGCCGACGGCGCGCACCGCCGCTCCGTCCCGGGCGTCCGCGACCCCGGCGAGCACCGAACCGCCGAACGCCGCCGTCGTCAGCGCGACCAGCAGGGCGAGCAGCGGCAGCGTGCCGGCGGCGGATGTGCGCCCGGCGCGGGCCAGCGAGAGGAAGCCGACCGCGCCGCGCAGCCGGGACACGGAGCGCAGGGCGAGCCGCAGCGGCAGCGGGTAGAGCCGGACGAGGATCACGGCGGCGATCAGCCCGACCAGCACGGGGGCCGCGCTGATCAGCAGGTCGGTGCCGCCGGCACCGTCCGTACCACGTCGGCGCAGCGCGGTGACGGCGCCGACGGCCAGGACCAGCAGGGTGAGTTCGGCGACGGTACGCCGCCGGGACGGGCGGGCGGACACCAGGTCGTCGCGGCCGCCGTGCAGTTGCGGGGTGCGGTGCAGCAGCGCCGTGCGCAGCGGGAGCGCGGCGCAGACGAGGACGACGACGGCGGCGGCACCGGCCGCGGCGGGCCACAGCCTCGCCTCACCGACCGCCAGGACCGCGAGCAGCAGGCCCAGCGCCCCGGCCGGCACGGCGGTCACCGCGGTCTCGGCCAGCAGCCGGCCCCCGATCCCGGGGAGGGACCCGCCGCGCGCCCGCAGCAGGGCCAGTTCGGCGTGGCGGCGGCCCGCCATCAGGCCGCCCGTCATCAGCAGCACGATGGCGGCGACGGCCCCGATGCCGACGGCGGCGACCGTGACGACCGGCTGGATCGCGGAACGCATACCGTCGAAGCCCGCCAGCACCTCGTCCAGGTCGGTCGTCACCGTGGCCGTGGCACCGGCGACCTGGCGCATCTTCAGCAGCTCCGGGCCGCCCTCCAGGGAGGCCACCGCGGTCCGCAGCCGGGGCACGTCGAGCGCGGTGAGCCGCGTTCCGTCCGGCGCGATCCGCCAGTACAGCTCGGGCTGGCCGGTGGTGGCGAGCAGGGCGGGCGCGGCGTCCGGCGGGAGCAGCAGCGCGGCGATCCAGTAGTAGCGCGGCGTCTCCTTGGTGGGCTGGGCGACCAGGGACGGGGTACGGAGCAGGGTTTCGGCCGACCAGTAGGAGCCCTCGGGGTCCCGCGGGGTGACGATGCCGGTGATCCGTACCGTCAGCCGCTCACCGCCACGCGTCGGTACCGCGACGGTCGCACCGGGCTTGATCCGCAGGGCCTTCGCGGTCTCCTCGGTGACGGCGGCCTCTACCTCGCGGGTCGTGAGGGACACCTCGCCCCGGACGGCGGGCCACTTGCCCGCGCGCAGGGTGGAGTGGCCGGGCAGCGCGGACTGGGTGACGTATGTCAGCGCGGGGTCGAGGCCGTACGGGCGGGGGAACCACGGTTCGGTCGCCCGGACCGGCTCCGAGGTGCGGACCCCGTACGCGGACTGGGAGGTGTCGGCACGCACCGGATCGGGGAGTCCGGCCAGGATGCCGCGCTGCACGGAGGCCATGGTGGCCTCGCGCACCGCGGACTCGCGGGCGGCCACGGGCAGTTCCAGGCCGGGCTGGGGACCGCTCAGTTCCAGGACGCTGCGGGTGGGTTCGACATGGCCGAGGTCGTGGCGCAGCCCCTTGTTCTCGTAGTTGTCGACGGCCCGGGGGAAGGCCGCGGCGAGGAAGGCCGTCATCACCACGAGGAGGGCGAACGCGCAGGCGGCGCCGGGGGCGGTCCGCAGCCGGGTGCGTACCCAGGGGGCGCAGGCGGTCGCGGCGCGGGGGGTTCTCGTATCCGGGCTCATGTCAGTTGTCCCCCTGGGTGCGCAGCGAGATCGCCGGGTCGGCGCGGCGCAGTGTGAGGGCCGCGACGATGAGCAGCGGCAGCGCCGCCACTCCGGCCAGCAGCGCGGCCACCTGTCCGGCCGGGAGCTGTACCAGCACCGGCGGCACCGGCTGGGCGGCCTGTCCGGTCAGCACGATCAGCGGCACGACGGCCCGGGTGAGCAGGGCTCCGAGCACGGCCCCGGCCAGCAGCCCGATCGTGATCAGTACGCCCTGTTCGGCGGCGGTCATCCGGGCGAGCCTGCGGTGGGGGGTGCCCAGGGCCCGAAGTACGGCGAACTCGGCGGAACGCTCGCGCTGCGAGCCGACCGAGGCCACCGCGAAGCCGACCGCGGCCAGCGCGGCGGCGATGACCGCCACCGCGAGCAGCGCGGACTGCGGACCGGCCCCCAGCGGGTCGCTGATCAGGTCCTCGGCGACCTCGTCGCGGACCTGGACCTGCACGGGGTCGGTGTCGGGCCGTGCGCGGAGCGCGGCGGCGACCTCGGGGGCCCGGCCCGGTTCGGTGCTGAGCCACCACTCGGTGGCGGTGAGCCGGGCGTTCGGGCGTTCGGCGAAGACCTGGGCCAGGGAGCGGAGATCGAGGAGCAGCGCCCCGCCGTCCCGCGCCCGCTGCGATTCCCCGGTGGAGGCGGAGGAGCCGGAGCCGGGTCCGGTGGTCGGCAGCCGGTGCACGGTCCGGGCGATCCTCACCCGGACCGTCTCGCCGGCCAGCGTGACGTCGATGTCCTGCCCCCGCTTCGCCCCGGTCGCCTTCAGATAGGCGTCCGTGGCCACGGCGTTCAGGGCCGGTGCCTTGGCGCGGGCCGCGGTGATCCGCACGTTGAGTTCCGGCACCGACCACACCGCGTCCTCGGCCGTGACGGATCCCGTGGCGTAGTCGAGGCCCAGCGGGGTCGCGGCCGAGGCGGTCGGACGGACGTCCGCCCCGGGTCGCACCTCACCGAAGGCGTCCGCGGTGACCGCAGCCTGCCAGCGGAAGCCGTCCGGGACCGGGACCGGCTGTTCGGCGCCGCCCGGCCCGACAGTCCGCAGGCCGGTCACGGCGAGCCGGTGCGACTCGCTCCGGCCGACGGGCTGCTTGCCGTCCAGCTCGATCCCGGTGACGGCCAGCTCACCGGCGGCGGCCACGTCGACCGAGACCGGGTGCGCCTTGCCGTCGACGGGCACGGAGCCCACGACGACCTGGTACGGGATGCCGTAGCGGTCCTCGAGACCCACGGTGACCAGCGGCCCCATACCGGACGGCGAGGCCTTGCCGGGCGCGGCCGGTGCGGAGATCCGTACGTCGAAGCGGAGCCGCGTGCTGTTCTTGGGCAGCTGCAGTCCGGCGCGGGCCGTCCTCGGCGGGGCGAGCGTGTCGAACAGCCCGTCCACGGCCCCGTCGCCGAGGTCGTCGCGCATCAGCAGCCGCTCGTCGGCGTGGGCGGTGTCCAGCGCCAGTACCTCGGCGGTGCGTTCGTCGGAGAGGTCCACCGACGCGCGGAAGGCGGGCGCCGCGTCCCGTACGCCGGGCAGTTTCACGAACGCGCCGGACCTCGCCGGGTCCGCGTTGACCGCGCCCGTCATGCGTACCGACGCACCGGACCTGAAGTCGGCCTGATCGTGCTGCGAACGGTTCCAGGACGCGCTCTGCCCGATCGCCAGCATCCCCATCGCCACCGCGAGCACCAGCAGCAGCACCGGGCCGGCCCCGCGCAGCGGGCGGCGGCTGAACTGCCAGCCCGCCAGCGCCGTCGCCAGTCCCCGGCCGCCCGCCGCCCGGCGTTCCGCGAGCCTGGCGGCGGGCGGCAGCAGACGCAGCGTCAGTACGGTTCCGGCGAGCAGGGCCAGCGCGGGCGCGGCCACCAGCAGCGGGTCGATACCGAGTTCGCCCTCGCGGTCGCCGCTGAGCGCGCCGCCGCCCGAGCCCTGCGTCTGCCGGTCCAGCTGCCAGTACGCGACCGCCGCGATCACCAGCAGAGCGAGGTCCGCGCCCGCCCGCACCGGTGCGGGCAGCGCGGCGGAACGGGTGGAGCGCCGGCCTCCGGCGCTGGCGGCCAGCGCCGGGGCCACGACCGCGAGCGCGCAGGCCAGCGCGGTGACGCCCGCGATCAGCCACACCTGGCCGGTGACACCGTCGTCGAGCCGCAGCCCGATCCGGGAGAGTTCGCTGCGGTCCGCCAGGAGCCGGGTCAGCGGTCCGGAGAGCAGCGGGGCGACGACGGCGGCCGGCAGGGCGAGCAGCAGCGCCTCGACGGCCGCGAGCGAGGTGATCCGGGCACGCGATCCGCCGCGTGCCCGCAGCAGTTCGGTCTCGCCGCCGCGCTCGCTGCTGAGCAGCCGTGCCACCAGGAGCAGGGCGTACCCGGCGAGCAGGACCAGCTGCACCGCCACGATCGTCAGCGTCGAGCGCGAGACCAGCAGAGCCCGGTCGATCTGTCCGAGCACGGTGGGCAGCGAGGTCTGCGCGGTGGCCCCGTCCTTGAACTCCGCGGTCGCGAGCAGGGCCTTGGGCCCGGTGGTCGCCGCGTCGTGCAGTGCGGCCATGCGGTCCGTGGTGACCGTACGGAAGTCGGCGCTGGCCAGCCAGGACATCTCGCCGGAACTGATCCGGCCGGAGCCGAGCACGGCCGGGTCGGTGAGCAGCGGGCCGTACGTCGTGAAGACGACCTTGCGGACGCCGCGCCCCGCGAGCGCGTCCAGCTGCCAGTACGGATCGGACTGGTCAGCGGCCCGGTAGAGGCCGGTGACCAGGATCTGTACGGGCGCGCCGCCGAGCCGGTCGGTGAGCTTCAGCCGGGCCCCGGGCTTCAGCCCGAGGGTGTCGGCGGCCGTGGTGGGGAGGGCGACCTGGACGGGGGCTCCGGCCTTGCCCGCGCCGGCGACGGGCGGGCGGCCCTCGGTGAGCCGGATCCGGCCGCGGTCCAGGGAGGCGAAGTGGGTGAGGTCGGGATCGCCCCGGCGGGCGGCGGGATCCTGAAGGCTGCGCGGCAGCGCGTACGGCCCGGACGACTCCAGTTTCCGTACGGTCACCGGGAGCCCGTCGAACGTGTCGTGGGCGGTCCGGCGCGCCGACGCGTCGGCGGCGGCCCGCCGGTCGCGCTCCACCTGCGCGGACATGACGAGAGAGGCGGGTGCGGCGGACCGGTGGGTCAGGGTGTGACGCAGCGCGGCATCACCGATGGACCCGGAGAAGGCGGTGAGGGCGGCCAGGACCGAGGTGGTCAGAAGGACGGCCAGGACGGCTGCGGCGAGAAGGAGCCGGTGAGCCCTCACCCGCAGAAGGACGAACCCCGTCACCTGGCCCCCTAGTCACCTCTCGCGGCGCGCTCATCGCCCCCGGCACGCCGTTTCGGATGCTTTCAGAAGGCAACTGCTGCTGGATACCGGTTAGGGGTACACCTTGATGGGATTGTGATCGATATCCGGCCAGGGAGTGCCGGATATCGACACACATCCGATCGGAGATCAGCCCTCGGTGTTCACCATCGAGGCAGCCGCGTAGGTGAGGTAGTCCCACAGCTGCCGGTCGTGCTCCGGGGCCAGCCCGAGTTCGTCCAGCGCCACCCGCATATGGCTCAGCCAGGCGTCGTGCGCCGCGCGGTCCACCCGGAACGGTGCGTGCCGCATCCGCAGCCGGGGGTGTCCGCGCTCGTCGCTGTAGGTGCGGGGACCACCCCAGTACTGCATCAGGAACAGCGCGAACCGGTCCTCGGCCGGACCCAGATCCTCCTCCGGGTACATCGGCCTCAGCAGCGGGTCCCCGGCCACGCCCTGGTAGAAGCGGTGGACCAGGCGCCGGAAGGTCTCCTCGCCGCCGACCAGCTCGTAGAAGGTCTGCTCCTGCAGCGTGTCGCGCGGGTTCTCAGTCACCCGTCCATGGTCGCAGACGCGCCGGCCGGACGAGGGGGCCCGGGGTACGGATCGCGCCATCGCCCTCCGGCACGGACGGTCGCGCCCGCGAGCGGGCGCGACCGGCGGACAACCGCCGTGTCCGGCCGAGGGTGCGACAACCGGCGGGCCCGGTCGCGGATGCGACGACTGCCGCTTCCGCGACCGGGCCCGGCAGCCGGCCGCTGTGTGCGGTCAGTCCCGGCGGATCGTGATCGTCGTCCATGCCCCGACGTGCACCTGGTCGCCGTCCTGGAGCGGTACGGGGACGTAGGGCTGGATCGGTTCCTCGGCACCGTTGAGCGTGGTGCCGTTCGTCGAGTTCTGGTCGACGACGGCCCAGCTGCTGTCCGGCTGCTGCACCAGCACCGCGTGCTGGTGCGAGACGCCCGGGTCCTCCGGCGGCACCGACAGGTCGATGTCGGGGGACTCGCCCGTGCTGTGCCGGCGGCGGCCGATGGTGACCTGGTTGCCGACGAGCGGCAGCTGCTGCTCCGGTGAGTACGCCGGGAGGTTGAGTCCGGTGGCCTCGGGGCCGCTGCGCTGCATCATCGCCAGGAAGTACTCACGGTCGGGCGCGATGACCGCGGTCCAGTTCACGGACTGCGCAGCCTGCCCCGGACCGGGGCCCTGGCCCTGACCGGGACCCGGAACCGGACCGGGTCCCTGGCCCTCGCCCTGTCCCTGGTCCTGGCCCGGATACGGCGGCTGCCGCAGCGGCGTCTGCGGACCCTGGGCCTGCGAGGGCGGCGACAGCAGCCAGTCGTCACCACCACCGGTCCTGGGCGCCCGCGGCGGGGCGGGCGGTCCGGGCTGCTCGACGACCGGGGGCGCCGTCTGCTGGAACGCGGGCGGCGCGCCCTGCTGCTGGAACGGGGGCGGGGGCGGCCCCTGCGGACTGCCCTGCTGCTGGAACGGGGGCGGCGGAGGTCCCTGCGGACTGCCCTGCTGCTGGAACGGGGGCGGCGGAGGTCCCTGCGGACCGCCCTGCTGCTGGAACGGAGGCGGCGGAGGCCCCTGATGTCCCTGTTGCTGGAACGGCGGCGGGGGAGAGCCCTGCGGCGAGTTCTCCTGCTGGGCGTGCTGCTGGCCCTGCGGGAAACCCGGAGGACCGCCCTGCTGCTGGAACGGCGGCGGAGGCCCCTGCTGCTGGAACGGGTGAGGGGGCTGCTGGCCCGGTCCCGGAGGGCCGCCCTGGCCGGGGCCCGTGGAGAGCGGTTCGGCCGAGCGGTTCACCTGGGAGGGGCGCGAGCCCTGGTACTCGAACGGATCGTGGGGCTCGCGCGGCTGCGGCGGGCCCGGCGGCTGGACCTGGAAGCCCGGCGGCAGATTGAGACCGGGGACCGGGCCGCCGGGACCGCCCGGGACGCCGTGCTGCGGTGCCAGCGGCGTGTACGACGTCGCGGTGTTCGTGAGGAAGTTCCAGCGGCACTCCTCGCAGAACGGAGCCATGGACTCCCGCGGGGTGCGGCACTGGGGGCAGAGCTCGGCCTGCTGGGTCGCGTCGGGGCCGGAGCCCTGCGGATATCCGTAGCCGGCCGCCGGAGGCGGGGGAGGCGGCGGGGGAACGGCGCCTGCGGGCGCGCCCGGCCCGGCCATGCGGTGGCCGCAGACCTCGCACCAGTCCTCGGAACCCGACTGGTGTCCGTTCGGGCATGTCGGCATGTCGGCGCTTCCCCCTCTCCTCGTCCGGCCCCGGGGGCCGTCATTTTTTCTTGCGCGGCCGCCCGGCGGACCTTGCCGGTCGGGCGGCTCGTCAGTGTGGATATGTGGTTACTTCTTGACGCGAACCGTCTTCGTGGACCGCGTTTCGAGTGTCATCTCGTCCGCTTCCGCGACCTTCGCCTTCAGTCGCACAGTACCGGTCGCGGCGTCCACGACGTCTACCACCTTCGAAAGCAGCTTCGCAGTGTCCTCGTTCCCGGACGCCGATGCCAACTGCACCGCCCGGCCGAGTTTGGCCGTCGCGCCGTCGAAGTCTCCCGACTTGCGCGCATCGAGACCCTGCTGGATGACTTGTGCCAGTTCGGCCTGACCCGTGTAGTGCGCGACCTGCGGATTGATCGAGGTCGACGCCGCCATGTCGTCCGTCCACACCGCCCGCACCAGCCCCTGCGAAAGGGTCTGGGGTGCCCCGCCCGCCGGGTCGGGGAGGATCAGCGAGACACGGGCCGCCAGCATCTCCTGGCCGATTCCGGCCTCAGGCACCTGCACACACACGTGGTAGTCACGGGACTCGTCGCCCCAGGAGCCGGTGGGGTAGTCCCCGGCGCGCGGACCCGCCTCGGTGCGGCGGCCGGTCAGGTCGGCGACCGTCGGCGCGACCTGCTTCACGAACTTGATCTCCACACCGACCGGGGTCCAGAGCCGCAGCGCGACGTCCGCGACCTCCTTGCCCATCGCGTTCTCCATCATCTGCGTGAAGTCCGCGGCCAGCCCCGACGGATCGGCGACGATATCGGCCGTTCCGAGCAGTGCGGAGGCGATCGCTGTGACCTCTTTCACCTCCCAGTCGGTGCCCACCCCTCGGGCGTCACAGGTGAACCGGCCCGCGCACGCGTCGAGCGCGGCCCGCAGATCCTCCGGGGCCTCGTGCTCGTTGCGCCCGTCCGTCAGCAGGATTCCGTGCCGGATCTCCACCTGGGCGGCGCCGAGCAGCCGGTCGGCCAGCCGCAGCCAGGTCCCGATCGCCGTACCGCCGCCCGCGCCGAGCCGGCGCAGGGCCTCCTTCGCCTGGGTCCTGGTCCGCGCGTCGGCGACGGCGAGCTGCCCGTTGCCCGGGTAGACCTCCCTGGCCACGTGCGTACCGCCCACGACGGCGAAGGACGTGCCGTCGCGCAAGGTGTCGATGGCCGCCGCCGTCGCGTCGCGCGCGTTGCGCATCTTCGTCGGCGGGTAGTCCATCGAACCCGAGCAGTCCACCATGATCACCACGGCCGCGTTCGCCGCGCCGCCCGTCAGGTGCGAGGGCTGCGCACCCGTCAGCGGCACGCCACCGGTGGTGCCGCCCCCGGTCGAGGTGACCGTGACGATGCCGTTGACCTCACGGCCGCCCTCGGGCAGATATTCGTTCTGATACACCTCGACGGAGAACTGCGGCACGTTCGACTTGGAGAAGTTGGCCATCTGATCGGCTCCTTGAGGCTCCACGTGTCAGATGAAGACAGAGTGACGGACAAAGGCATCGGAGGTGCGAGGGGCGGACGGAAAGCGACTCACCTGCTGGCGGATCCTGCCCCGTGCGGTGCCACGGCGAACGGCACCAGCGCCACTGTTACGTTGTCGTGGCCCCCGCCGTCCAGGGCGTGACCGACCAGCACCTGGGCTCCGTGCAGCGGCCGTTCGTACGCGTCCTCGGGCACCGCCGCGGCCATGTCGGCCGCGGACTCCGCGTAGTTCCACAGACCGTCCGTGCAGACCACCACGAGTCCCGGCCGGTCCGGCTTGAACGACGCGGTGTGCGGCTCCAGTTCGTAGGAGTCCGCACCGAGCCAGCCGGTGATGGCGTGGGCGCGCTCGTCCGCGTACGCCTCCGCCTCGTTCATCAGGCCTGCCGCGACCATCTGCGCGGCCCAGGAGTCGTCCTCGGTGAGCCGGGCCGGCGGACCGCTCCGGTCCTGGGGCACCCAGTACACGCGGCTGTCACCGACCCAGCCGACGACCAGCAGGCCGTTCGCCATGATCGCGCCGACCAGGGTGCACGCCGGGGCGTTCTGGTGGCGGTGCGGATCCTGCTCCTGCCCCTGACCGGGCTCCTGCGCCAGCCGGTTGACCGACGCGCCGGCGGCGACGATCGCCTCGTGCATCGCCTGCTGCGGATGCGTGCCACGAGGCAGTGACTCCAGCAGCGTCTCGTTGGCGGCGTGCGCGGCGGCGGCCGAGGCCTCGTCGGGCCGGCTGGCCGACGACACCCCGTCGCAGACGATCGCGACGACGGCCGGGGAGCCGTCCGGCAACGCGGTCGTCGACACCGCGAAGGAGTCCTCGTTGCGGTGATGGCGCAGCCCGCGGTCGCTGACGGCGGCGACCGACCCCAGCTCCTGCTCCATGTGGTCGCGCTCACGCGGCTGGGCGTGGCCGCAGTTCTCGCAGTAGCCGTCGTGGTCGACCCGGCCGGCCCGGCAGGCCACACACACCTTGGTGCCGGCCGGCGCGGCCGGCGCCGGGTCGGGGGAGGTACGGGGATCGGGCGCCGCCCCCACGGGCGAGGGCGCGGCCAGCTCGAAGTCACCCGACGCGACGGGGCCGCCGGAACGTGCCCCCGGCGCGGCGCCCCCGACGGGCGGCGGCGGGACCGGACGCTCCGCGCCCGGCGCGGAGCCGGGCACCCGCCCGGGGGCAGGCGCGGGGGCCCCGGGGGCCGGACCGAAGCCGCCACCCGGCGAGGACTCCCCGGCCGGGACGGTGATGGCGATCGTCGGACTGTCCTGCGGCGGCTCGGGCACGGCCGACAGGTCGTACCCGCACGCACCGCAGAACAGGTCACCCGGCTCCAGCGGCTCCTCGCAGCCGGTACACCTCGACAAGGCGGTCTCCTGGTGGTTCTGCGACATGTTCACACCCACGTTCGGGGGCGGAAACGGTTTGCCCGCTCCACCAGTTCGATCCTCTCGGCACCGGGCTCCGCGAGCCGGGCGAGCATTCGGTACGAGCGCTCCAGCCCGAAACGCAGGCCCCGCTCGTCCAGCTCACTGCCGAGCAGCGTCTTCGGTCCCTGCGCCCCGGCGTGCGGGGCGGACTTCGGGTCCGAGGGGTGGGCCGCGGGACTACCGGAGAGTACCCAGTCGAGTGCCGTGCCCAGCACCTCGGTCGACAGCTGCTCGCGGCGCACCGCGTCCAGCCCGAGCCCGGCCAGTCCCGACACCTGGGCGGACGCCGCCATCAGGTCGGTGATCAGCGGCTCGTCCGGGGACCGTTCGCGCAGCCGGGCACGGACCGCGGCGACCCGGGCCGCCGTGAAGTGGATCGACGCCTCCGGCACCGACTCCAGCGTCCTGACGGCACCGCTCCGGTCCCCGGCCGCGATCTGCACCCGGGCCAGACCGAACGCCGCACTCACGAAGCTCGGGTCGGTCATCCACACCAGCCGGTAGTACTCCGCGGCGTTGTCCAGCTGGCCCAGGACCTCCGCGCAGATGCCGAGGGCCAGTTTCGGCGCGGGCTCCCCGGGAAACGCGTCGTAGACCGCGTCGAAGGACAGCGCCGCGTTCTCCTTGTCACCGGACACCAGCGAGGTGAGCCCCCGGTACCAGACCACCCGCCAGTCGTCCGCGTGCCGCGCCTCCAGCGCGGCCAGGGTCTCCGTCGCGCCGCCGAGGTCGTTCATCTCCAGGGCGGCCCGCAGCTCGCGCAGCCGTGTCTCCAGCGAGGCGGCCGGCACGGCCTGCAGCGCGGCGATCAGTTCGGCGGGCGCCGACGCCATCACCCCGGCCAGGAAACCCGCGTTGGGGTCGTTCGCGTCGACGCGGGGGACCGGCAGCGCGAGTGAGGTGCCGCGCACATCGAGCCCGGCCAGCCGGGGGCCGCTCCCTCGGGACGGGCCCGGCACGGAGCCGGGATCCGCCACCGGGACCCGGGGGGCCGGGATGACGGCCTGCGGCCGCGCGTACGGGAGCGGGGAGCCGCTCCCCCCGCCGCCCGGGGCACCGCCGCTCACATGCGTGGCGGCGGAGGGCACCGGCCCGGCCCCCTCGGCGAACCCGGGAGGCCGGCCTGCGGGCAGGGCGCCCGGCACACCGCCGGGCGGCGCCACCGCGGCCGGCGGGGACACGGGCGGCGCCGCGGGGGCCCTGCGCCGCCCGAAGAGCCCGGAGCGGCCCGGCTCCGGCGACCTGGCGCCCAGGCGCGAGACCTCACCGGTCCGAGCGCTGAAGAGCTCCGTGTCGGTGACCCGCAGTTCCGCACCGAACAGCGTCGACAGAGCCGGGCGCGGGCGCCCCGTCTGGAGCGACACCACCTCGCGCAGCACTCCCGTCAGTTGCTCCGCCATCTCCGGGGCGGAGGCGAAACGCCTCGCCGGATCGGGATCGGTCGCCCGCACCAGCAGCCGGTAGAACGACTCGTAGGTCCGGAACACCTCGATGTTGTCCGGGTCCGGCAGCGAGTCCACGAAGACGTTCGTGTACCCCTGGAAGTCGAAGGTGAGCACCGCGAGCGTCCGCGCGACCGTGTACAGGTCGGAGGCCACCGACGGTCCGGCCTCCGCGACCTCCGGTGCCTGGTACCCCACCGTGCCGTAGATGGCCGACTCCTCGTCGTCCATCCTGCGGACCGCGCCCATGTCGATCAGCTTCAGCTGGTCCTCGGTCTGGATCGCGTTGTCGACCTTGAAGTCGCAGTACAGCAGGTTGCGGCTGTGCAGATGCCCCAGCGCCTCCAGGGCCTCGATGCCGAACGCGCACGCCTGCTCGACCGGCAGCGGATCCCGCTTGCCGGACGGGGTGCGCCGTTCGTTGGCGATCTCCTTGAGCGCCTTGCCGCCGACGTACTCCATGACGATGTAGCCGTCCAGGGACCCGGTCCGCTGGTCCAGATGCTCGACAAAGTTGTAGATCCGGACGATGTTGGAGTGCTCGATCTCGGCGAGGAACCGGCGCTCCGAGATGGCCGCCGCCATGGCGTCCTGGTCACCGGTGTCGAGGAGACCCTTGAGCACCACCCACCGGTCGGACACCGCGCGGTCCACCGCGAGGTAGACCCAGCCGAGCCCGCCGTGCGCCAGACAGCCCGCGACCTCGTACTGCCCGTGGACGATGTCGCCGCCCTGGAGCTTGGGCACGAAGGAGTACGGATGGCCGCACTTGGTGCAGAACCCCTCCGTACGCCCCGGCCGCTGGCCCCTGGCCCGGCCCACCGGCGCCCCGCAGTCCGAACGCGAGCAGAACCGCTTGCGTTCGGGCACCTCCGGGTTCTCCATCACCGCGGTACGCGGATCGGGGCGCGGCACGTCCGGTACCTGCACCAGTCCGGCGCCCAGCCGGCTGCGGCCCGACGCGCCGGTCGACCTGGCCGACGAACGCACCGAGACGGACCGCGAGGTCGCGCCCCCCGACAGTGCGCGCGACAGCCGCCCCGACACCGAACGCCGCGAGGTCGACGAACGCGACGAAGAGCGCGAGGACGCCCTCGACGAGGCCTGCGAACCGCTCCGCGTCGAGGAGCTGTTGCTGCTCCTGCTGCTCCGGCCACCCCCCGCGATGCCGGTGGGCGGCGAACTCACCATCCCGGTCGGCGAGACGACGGGTGCGAGACCGCAGGTGTCGCAGTACAGCTCACCCCCGCCCATGTCCTCGTAACTGCCCTCGCACGCGGGGCGCTGGCACTGCGTACTCATGGTCATTCCCCCTGTTCGCCCCGCCGCCGCGGCGGCCCCGATGCTCCGTCACTACCCGTCCCGCACACCCCGTGCCCCGTCATCCGCAGGCCTTTCATGGGCGCCCCCGCCGGTCCTCGGGACCCGACGGACCCCGCCCGGCCAGCATGTCCAGCGCCGCGTCCTGATAGCGCTGCACCGCCAGCGCGGCGACCCGCAGATCGCACGGCGCGCTCCACAGCATCCGGCGCGCCGCGTCGTAGCGCTCGATCAGGACCGGGTCCTCCGCCAGGCCGTGCCGGGCCACCTTCGCCTTGTACGCGTCCAGCCGGCCACGCAGCTCCGCCCGGACGGCCAGCGGCGCCGTGACCGCCGTCAGCTGCTCCCGGGCCCGCAGCAACTCCTCGCCCGCCTGCTGCTCCAGGGACTCCAGAAGCGGAGAGAGCCGGTGCCACTGGGCGTGCCTGCGGTACTCCGACGCAGCGGCGAGCCGCTCCTGGAGCACGGTCGGCGGACCGCTGACCGCGGGCACCTCGGACGCGGCGATCTTCGCCAGCACCTCACCGCGCGCCGACCGCGCCTCGGCCAGGGTGCGGTCGGCCCGGGACAGGACATCGCGCAGCTGGACGAGGCGCTGCTCGGCGTCCTGCCGGACCGCGAGCACCGCCTCGACCTCCCGCCGCACCTCGTCCAGTCCCCGTGCGGCCCGGTCGTAGCGCGTGGTGTCCGGGCGGCCGCCGCCCGGCGCCGAACTGCCGGGCCCCGGAAGCCAGAACGCCAGCGGATCGGAGATCACCTGCACCCGCAGGGTGGTCAGCTCCTGGACGATCGACTCCAGGTCGTCGCCCGCCGGGTGCTCCCCGGGCCGTACGCCGACCGAGTGCGCCAGTGAGTGGGTGCGGCGTAGTTCGGCGGCGAGCAGATCTATCCGGGCGGGCATCGCCGACCACACGGAGTCGGAGGCCACGACCATGTCGAGCGAGCGGGCGTACAGCTCGTTCATCCGCTGGACCAGCTCCTCCAGCGTGAAGCGCTGCGAGAGCCGGGCCGGGCCGCTGACCGACGGATCGTGGGCGGCGGCGTGCGCCACCGTGACCCCCTGGCCGCGCAGCAGCTCGGTGAGGGCCACCAGGTCCTCGCGGTTGGGCTGACGCCGCCTGGCCCGCACCTCGCGTGCCCGGTTCAGCGCTCCCGCGTACGCGTCGAAATAGGTCCACAGCAGCGTGATCGACTGCTCGGTGGTGCTCCAGCGCTCCTTGGTGACACCGGTGAGGTCGGCGCCCTCCAGCAGCCGGCGCCCGGCGTGGTCCTGCAGGGCGAGGAGCGAGGTCTCGATCGCCTCGTGCTCCGCACCGAGCCGGGCCAGCGCACGGTCGGCCTCGTCCCGGTCCATGACCGGGCCGGGGGGCCGGGCCGCGTAGCTGGGGAAGGGGCCCGCGACGCCCATCGATCACCTCTCCGCTCCTCCTGCCGGGCGGGGGCCCGGCAGGGTCAGTGCTGTCGACCGCCGGCCGGTCGTGGGTTGCTCGCCGGCCGGGAACCAGGTCCTAGTTCCGGTACTTGGGTGCCGGCGGCGCCGACACTCCGGGCAGCCCGTCCCGCAGCCACTTCCGGTACGACTGCATCCACGGGCTGTCCGCACCGCCGGCGCGGAAGTCGACCAGCACCTTGTTGACGCGGGACACCAGGTCGTCGGCGCCCTTCTTCGTGGCCACGCCGTAGTACTCGGTGGTGAAGGGATCGCCCTTGAGCTCCACGGCGGGGTCCTGCGCGGCCTGGCCGGCCGCGAGGGCGTTGTCCGTGACGATCGCGTCGACCTCACCCAGCTGGAGCCGCACCAGGCAGTCCAGCTGGTTGGGGACGGTGAGCTTGTCGTCGTCGGCCGCGGTGCCGTCGCCCTTGTCCTTGAACACGGAGCCGAACGACTCCTTCTCCAGCGCCTCGTACGCGGTGGAGCCCTCGGCGGTGCAGACCCGCTTGCCGGCCAGCGAGGAGTTGAAGCCGGTGATCGCGCCGCTCTCCTGCGGGTCCGTCTTCGGTGCGAGGACCTGCTGACCGGCCTGGAAGTAGGCCGTGGAGAACGACACCTGGTCCAGTCGCGCGCAGTTGATCGTCATCGTCCGGACGACGACGTCGACCTTGTCGTTCTCCAGCGCCGCGATGCGCTGGTTGGTGGGGATCGCCCGGAAGATCACCTTGTCCGCGCTGCCGAGGATGTCCTCGGCGATGGCCCGCACCAGATCGATGTCGAAGCCTTCGAGGTTGCCGGACTCCGGGTTGCGGAAGCCCCACTGGAAGCTGTTCTGGTCGACGCCGGCGATCAGCTTGCCGCGCTCCTTGATCCGCTTGATCGCGTCGCCGTCCTGCAGCCCGGGCCGCAGGCTGGCCTCCGGGTCCGTGCAGTCGTCCGCCCGCGTCTGAACGGCGTGGGCCGTCCCGGTCCCCGTCCACTCCGCGCCGAAGGCGCCCGGACCGCCGTGGGACAGCGGCAGCAGGGTCAGCGCCGCCGTCACCGCGCAGGCCGCGGCCATGGCGGTCACCCCGCCCCAGCCGCGCAGCCGTCCCCCGCGACCCGTCCTCGGGTCCTTCGCTGTCATCGCTCCCCCTGTCACCGGAACTCCGAGAGCCTGCGGTTGACGCCGACGATCGCCGCCACCGCGCCCAGCACCGCGAGGGCCGCGGCGCCGACCGGCAGCCCGCCCAGGGCCCCGCGCCCGTCCTTGGCGGCCCGGGTGAAGTCACTCTGCTCGTGGGCGAGCGCCTTGCGCAGCGCGTCGTCCACCTGGCTGAAGGACTGCCCCGTCGAGTTACGCGCCCCGATGATCTGCTCCAGCGCGGTGTCGTAGTCGCCGCTGTCGTCCGTCCTGCGGGCGGTCCGGTGGCGGCCCTGCCACTCGGTGACGGCCGAGACGGCGTCCGCCACGGGCTTGCCGCCCTCGGTGTCGTGGGTGTCCTCGGCGAGCTTCGCGGCCTTGCTCAGCTCTTCGCCGAGCGCCTTCATGGCGGTGCCGTAGTCGGTCTCGTACTTGTCGTTCCTGCCGTCCGCGGTGAGCACCGCACCGCGGGCGACCACGGTGAGGTTCTCGCTGGAGCGCGCCTTGAGCGAGTCGATGCGCGCCCGGTTGAGCACGTCGAGGGACTGCTGCCCGTGCGTGTTCGCCTGGGCCAGATCGGACCGGGCCACCGTGTGCCCCACCGCCAGCCACAGCAGCACCACGGTCGCCGCCGCGGTCGCCGCGAGCAGACCGTGGTTGAACACCCGGTTCGTCCTGCGGTAATTGCGCCGCTGCGCCCAGAACAGCACGGCCAGCGCGACGACTCCGAGCCCGAGGGAGAGGAATGGCCAGGTCCGGGCGGACCGGTAGTCCTGGTCGAGCCGGTCCGTCTCCGACACGTAGAGCCGCTCGGCGGCCGGCAGCAGCTCGGTGGCCATCTTCTGGTTCGCGTACCGGAGGTAGGCGCCGCCCAGCGGCAGCCCCTGCCGGTTGCTTGCGCGGGCGCGCTCGATCAGCCCGGTGTAGCGGGGGAGTTCCTTGTTGAGCGTGGTGATCTCACGGCCGGACGTCGTCGACGCGTCGGTGTTGGCGGCGGCCTTCACCAGCAGCCGGGAGGCGTCGTCGATGTCCGTCACATACCGGTCGTGGACCTCACGAGGCTCCTGCGGTCCGGCCAGGAAGCCGCTCGCGGCCGCCGCGTCCGCATCGGCCAGCGAGCGGTAGATGGCCGCCGCGTCCGCGCTGAGCGGCTGGCTGCGTTCCACCACGTCGTTCGCGGCCGCCGCGCGGTCGTTGATCTCGAAGGCCGTCACCGCCCCGAACGCGACGACGAGCAGCGCCAGCACGGCTCCGATGATCTGGAGCCGGCCAGGCTCGGTGGTCGCCGCGGCACGCAGCCGCTCGGCCACCACGGCCCGGACGCTGTGCGGCGGCGGCGCGGGCGCGGCCGCCGACGCAGGCCGCTGCTCCGGCGCTCGCTGCGGCGCCGGGCGTACATTCGGCGGGTGTGTCACTTGACCTCCCCCTCGGTCACTGACGGTGGCCCGACCCCCGGCCGATCGGGGGACTGGTACCCGGCCAGAAGTATGGCCGCAGGTACCGGTGTCCACATGACGAACGCCCGGATTCTGCCCCGGTCCTGAAACGGCCGACTGCGATCGGCCGCGGTCACACAGCATTCGATCAAGGTCCGCGCCGTCGATCAAGGCGAACGGCGGCGCAATCCCCTGAGCAATACCGAAGCGATCCCCCTGCGCATTCCCCCGAAGCGGACCGATCCCCCGACCAGGAACACGTCCTGGGCAGCCGATCGGTTCCCGTACGCGGAAGACGCCCCGTACCCCGAAGGCTACGGGACGCCTCCGACATCCGCCGGTGCGGCAGTCCGTCAGACGTACTGGGCCCGCAGCCTGGCGTGCACCTCCGGCGCCGCTCCCGTGTGGTCCAGGCCCAGCAGTCCGGCACCCAGCACCGGGGACTCCCGCACCACCCGCACCACCGCCTTGGGGGCGCGCACGGCGAGGAGTTCGGCGATCCGTTCGTCCAACTGCGGGTGCCGGGCGGCCAGCACGCTGCCGCCCAGCAGCACCGGTGCCGCCTCGTCGAGCAGGCCCAGCCGGGACAGCGCGACCGAGGACAGCGCCACCACCTCTTCCGCCAGCCGGTCCACCAGCCCGCGCGCCACCGCGTCGCCGGCCGCGGCTGTCGCGAACAGCACCGGCGACAGCTCGTGCCGCCGCCCGGACTCGATCCGGCCCAGATGCAGCGCCTCGATCAGCGCGTACATCGACCCGAGCCCGAAGTGCGCGGGGAGCGTACGGGCCAGCTCGGTCGGCTCGCCGCGGCCGTCCTCGGCGCGCGCGGCGAACCACATCGCCTCCTCGGAGAGCCCCGAACCGCCGCCCCAGTCACCGGAGATCCGGCCGATCGCGGGGAAGCGGGCGGTCCGCCCGTCCGGCACCATGCCGACACAGTTGATCCCCGCACCGCACACGACGGCCACCCCGCGCGGCTCGTCCGCCCCGGCGCGCAGTATCGCGAAGGTGTCGTTGCGCACCTCCACCGTGCGACCCCAGCCGCGGGCGCGCAGGGCCTCGCCCAACTGCGCCTCCTCGACCGGAAGATCGGCGTTGGCCAGACACGCCGACACATGGGCGACGGGCCCGGCACCCGCACCGGCCGAGGCCAGCACCCGGTCCACCGCGGCGCCGAGTACGTCCACGGCCGTGTCCGTACCGACCACAGGAGGCTGGAAGCCGCCGCCGCGGGCCGTGGACAGCACACTGCCGTCCTCACCGATGAGTGCCACATCGGTCTTGCTGTTCCCCGCGTCTATCGCGAGGACCGATCCGTTCACGCCCACGCCAGGTGCTCCCGGTTGTGCGCGATCAGCTTGTCGGTGAGCGCCTCGGCGTACTCGAACTGGCCGATCAGGGGATGGGCGAGCAGCGCCCTGAACACCCGGTCGCGGCCGCCGCGGAGCGCGGCCTGGAGCGCCAGGTCCTCGTAGGCCGTCACGTTGGCGATCAGACCGGCGTACAGCGGGTCCAGCTCCGGCACGGCGAGCGGTGTCGCGCCCGTCCCGTCGACCCTCGCCTGCACCTCGATCACCGCGTCGTCCGGCAGGAACGGAAGCGTCCCCCTGTTGGAGGTGTTGACCACCTGCACCGCGGAGCCCCCGCCGCCGAGCAGCGAGGCCGCCAGGTCCACGGCCGCCTCCGAGTAGAAGGCGCCACCGCGCTTGGCGAGCAGCGCGGGCTTCTCGTCCAGTGCCGGATCGCCGTACATGGCGAGCAGTTCCTTCTCCATCGCGGCGACCTCGGCCGCCCGCGAGGGCTTGGTGCCGAGCTCCCGCACGACCTCGTCGTGCGCGTAGAAGTAACGCAGGTAGTACGAGGGGACGACGCCGAGCCGGTCCACGACCGCGCGCGGCATGCGCAGGTCGTCGGCGATCGCGTCGCCGTGCCCGGCGAGCAGCCGGGGCAGTACGTCCTCGCCCTCGGGGCCGCCGAGACGCACCCCGAGCTCCCAGCTCAGGTGGTTCAGCCCGACGTGGTCCAGGTGCACCTCGCCAGGGGTCACCTCCAGCAGCCGGGCGAACTTGCGCTGGAAGCCGATCGCCACGTTGCACAGGCCGACGGCCTTGTGCCCGGCCCGGAGCAGCGCCCGGGTGACGATGCCCACCGGGTTGGTGAAGTCGATGATCCAGGCGTCCGGGTTGGTGCGCCGGACGCGCTCGGCGATGTCCAGGACGACGGGGACGGTGCGCAGGGCCTTGGCGAGGCCGCCGGCCCCGGTGGTCTCCTGGCCGACGCAGCCGCACTCCAGCGGCCAGGTCTCGTCCTGGTTGCGGGCGGCCTGGCCGCCCACGCGCAGCTGGAGCAGGACCGCGTCGGCGTCGGCGACGCCCGCGTCGATGTCCGAGGTGGTGACGATCCTCCCCGGGTGGCCCTGCCTGGCGAAGATCCGCCGGGCGAGCCCGCCGACGAGTTCGAGCCGCCCGGCGTCCGGGTCGACGAGCACGAGCTCCTCGACCGGCAGGGTGTCCCGCAGCCGCGCGAAACCGTCGATCAGTTCAGGTGTGTAGGTGGATCCGCCACCCACTACTGCGAGCTTCATGAATCAGCCCTTTACTCCGGTCAGTGTGACGCCCTCGACAAATGCCTTCTGTGCGAAGAAGAAGACGACGATCACAGGGGCCATGACCAGAACGGTCGCGGCCATGGTCAGGTTCCAGTCGGTGTGGTGTGCGCCCTTGAAGGACTCCAGTCCGTAACTCAGCGTCCAGGCGCCCGGGTTCTCGGAGGCGTAGATCTGCGGGCCGAAGTAGTCGTTCCAGGCGTAGAAGAACTGGAAGAGGGCGACGGCGGCGATGCCCGGCCTGGCCATCGGGATCACGACGCGCAGCAGGGTGCGGAACTCGCCGCAGCCGTCGACCTTCGCCGCGTCCAGGTACTCGTTCGGGATGGTCAGCAGGAACTGCCGCAGCAGGAAGATGGAGAACGCGTCGCCGAAGGCCATCGGGATGATCAGCGGCCAGAGTGTGCCGGACATGTCCAGCTGCTTGGCCCAGAACAGGTACATCGGGATGACGACGACCTGCGGCGGCAGCATCATCATCGAGATGACGAGCATCAGCGACAGATGCCGGCCGCGGAAGCGGAACTTGGCGAGCGCGTACGCCACGGGCAGCGAGGACACCACCGTGAGGACGGTGCCCAGGCCCGCGTACAGCAGGGTGTTCCGCCACCAGGTCAGAAAGCCCGGGGTGTCGAACACCTCCTTGTAGTTGCCCCATGCGAAGGGGCGCGGCCACAGATCACGGGTCAGCGCCTGCTGGTCGCTCATCAGCGAGGTGAGGAGGAGGAAGACGAACGGCAGCACGAAGAAGAGCGCGGCCGCGACGCCCAGCGAGTGCACCCCGATCCAGTGCAGCAGCGCCTTGCGGCGTGCCACGCGCTCGGCCGGGGTGACGGGGTCACTCACCGGACCGGCGGCCTTCGGGGTGTCGAGAACCTGCGTCACGTCACTCACCTGCCTGGATCAGTCCGCTGCGGCGCCGCATCAGCAGTGCGGTGAACGCCATGGCGAGGACGAAGAGGACGAGCGCGACCACACAGGCGGAGCCGTAGTCGAAGCGCTGGAAACCGAGGTTGTAGACCAGCTGCGGGAGCGTGAGTGTCGACTTGTCGGGATATCCCGGCTCGAACTGCTGCCCCGAGCCGCCCATGACACCCGAGGCGACCTTCCCGGCCACCAGGGGCTGGGTGTAGTACTGCATCGTCTGGATGATGCCGGTGACCACGGCGAACATGATGATCGGCGAGATGTTCGGCAGCGTGACGAAACGGAACCGCTGGCAGGGACCCGCCCCGTCCAGCTCCGCCGCCTCGTACTGCTCCTTCGGTACGTCGAGGAGCGCGGCCATGAAGATCACCATCAGGTCGCCCACCCCCCACACCGCGAGCGCGGTCAGCGCGGGCTTGGACCAGGTGGCGTCGGTGAACCAGCCGGGTGTGCCCATCCCGAGGTCGCCGAGGATCGAGTTGACCGGCCCCGTGCCCGGGTTGAGCAGGAAGACGAAGCCGAGCGTGGCGGCGACCGGCGGGGCCAGGTACGGCAGGTAGAACAGCGTCCGGAAGACTCCGGCACCCGTCTTGATCCTGGTGATCAGCAGGCCGACGCCGAGCCCGAAGACCACCCGGCAGGTGACCATGACCAGGACCAGCCAGAGCGTGTTGCGCAGGGCGGGCCAGAACAGCGGGTAGTCGTCGAAGACGTACGACCAGTTCTTCAGCCCGCTGAACTCGGGTGCGGTGAAACCGTCGTAGCTGGTGAAGGAGAAGTAGAGCGTGGAGATCAGCGGGTAGGCGAAGAAGACGCAGAACCCGATCAGCCACGGCGACATGAAGGCCGCCGTCCGAAGCGCCGAGCGGCGGCGCTTCGAACGGAGTGTGTACGTGCTCATCGCGTCCGCTCTACTTCGCCTGGTCGATCGCCGCGTCGATTTCCTTCGCGGTCTTCTCCAGCCCCGCGCCGATGTCCTTCTGGGTGCCCTTCTCGACCTCGAAGGCGAGGTTCTGGAGCGACACCAGGTACGCGCCGCCGTTCACCGACGGCGGAGTGGTGGTGGAGTGCGGGTTCGCCGCGATGTCCAGGAAGGTCTTGAAGCGCGGGTCGTACTTCAGCTTCGGCGACTTGAGCGCGGCCAGCGTGGACGGCACGTTGTGGATGGCGTTGGCGAAGTCCACGACCGCGTCGGTGTCGGTCGTCATGAACTTCACCAGCTCCCAGGCGGCGTTCTGCTTCTCGGAGGTGGCGGCGATACCGGCGATGGTGCCGATCAGATAGCCCTTGCCGTAGGTGTCCGCCTCGTCGTCCGCGACGGGCATCGGGGCGACGCCGATCTCGAACCCCGGCTTGGTCTCCTCGGCCATGCCCAGGCGCCACTCGCCGTCCATCTGCATGGCCACCTGGCCGGTGTGGAAGGGGTGCTTGGCCCCCCACTCGTCACCGAAGCCGGTGCGGAACTTCTCCAGTTTCTCGTACCCGCCGAGCGAGTCGACCAGCTTCTTCTGGCTGGTGAGCATCGCGGCGAACGCCGGGTCCTTGGCGATGTTCGACTTGCCGTCCGCGTCGAAGTACGTCGGGTTCCAGCTGCCGAGGTAGTGCTCGGTCGTCGACTCGTAGCCGTGGTAGTTCGGCATGAAGCCCAGCTGCTCGTACGAGTCGCCCTTGGTCTTCGTCAGCAGCTTGGCGTCGGCGGCGAACTCGGTCCAGGTCTTCGGCGGGCCGGTGATGCCGGCCGCCTTGAACGCGTCCTTGTTGTAGTAGAGGCCGTACGCGTCGCCCAGCAGCGGCACGGTGCAGCGCACGCCGTCGAACTGCGTGTACTCGTTCATCGCCTTCGGGAAGGTCGCGTCCGCGTCGATCCCGTCCTTCTTCAGGAACGGGTTGAGGTCGACGAAGGCCTTCGACGCGCAGAACTTGCCGACGTTGTTCGTGGTGAACGACGAGACGACGTCCGGCGCCTTGGAACCTCCCGCGCGCAGCGCCTGGTTGATCTTGTCGTCGGTCATGTTGCCGACGACCTTCACATGGATGTTGGGGTGCGCCTTCTCGAAGGCGTCGACGGTGGCCTGGATGCCCTTGACCTCGCCCGGGGCACTCCAGCCGTGCCAGAAGGTGAGGGTCGTGTCCTTGGACGCGTCATCACTGGCACCGGAACTGCTCTGCCCGGTACAGGCGGAGGCGAACAGGACGATCGCGGCGGTCGCGGCGAGCGCGACGGCCGGCTTCCGGCGGTTTCCGGACATGGTGGTGTCTCCCGATGAAGGGTTGGGGCGGGGAAGGAGAGGCGCGGGGAAGCGGGGGTGATGAAGAACGGGTCAGGAGGAACGGGGCAGAAGGAGGCGCGTCGGGAAGAAGACGGGTCAGGAGGAAGCGGGGCGGCGGGTCGGGGAGAGGCGGTTCAGCGGGAGGTGTCGAACACTTCGTCGCGGGTGGTGGCGAGCGCGCTCTCCAGCGCGCCGCGCAGTACGGGCCGGCGGGTGACCTCACCGGCGATCAGCCTCGGCCGGGACGCCGCCAGCTCGGCGAGTTCGGCCGCCACCCGGCCGCGCAGCGGTTCCCCGCCGCGCGAGATCAGCTCACCGGACAGCACGATGACCTCGGGGTCCAGAACGGCGACCATGGAGGCGAGGCCGGTGGCCAGGCCGGTGGCGAACAGGTCGAGGAGCCGGCCGTACGGTCCGTCCTCGCCCCGCTCCTCGGCGGCGGCCGCCCGGCCCACCAGCCCGGCCGCGATCTCGTGATGGGTGCCGGGGCCGCGCAGGGCCTCGTCGTCGATCCCGAGGTCACGGGCCAGCCGGGCGAGCACCTGGGCGCCCGCCAGCTCCTGGAAGCCGCCCGCGTTGGCCCTGGTGACCTGGCGGACCAGCGGGGCGCCCGGCACCGGCAGGAAGCCGACCTCGCCGGCGCCGCCGGTGAAGCCCCGGTGGAGCCGGCCGTTGATGACGAGGGCGGCGCCGAGCCCCTCCTCGTTCCACAGCAGCATGAAGTCCTCGTGGCCCCGCGCCGCGCCGAGCCGCTGTTCGGCCACCGCGACGAGGTTCACGTCGTTCTCGTACTCCACCGGCATCGGCAGGAAGGCCGCCAGTTCGTCCAGCAGGGTGGGGGAGTGCCAGCCGGGCAGGTGCGAGGCGTACCGCAGCCGGCCCGTGCCCGGATCGAACGCGCCCGGCGTACCGATGACGACGCGGTGCACCTGGGACCGGGTCAGCCCGGCCTCCTTGACCGCCCCGTCCAGCGCGTCCGCCACCTGGCGCACCACACTGTCGGCGCGCCGTCCGGGGGTCCGCAGCTCGAACTCCCCGACGGTCTCGCCCGTCACATCGGCGACGGCGGCGACGATCCGCTGGGCGTTCACATCGAGCCCCGCGACATGGGCGGCCGAGGCGTTGACGGCGTACAGCTGGGCGTTGGGTCCCGGCCGTCCGGCCGCGGTCCCGGTGGCGACGACCAGCCCGGCGGCCTCCAGCCGGGCCAGCAGCTGGGAGGCGGTGGGCTTGGAGAGCCCGGTCAGCTTCCCGATCCGCGTCCGCGACAGGGGGCCGTGCTCCAGCAGCAGATCGAGCGCGGCGCGGTCGTTCATGGCGCGCAGAACGCGGGGGGTACCCGGCGTGGTTCCGGCCATGGTCACTGCACCTGCCTCTGTTAGGAAAGTTTCCTATTCGGTGAGAGGACGTTAGGGCGCGTGTCACCAGGGCGTCAATGGTCTGCGCCGCGGTGGCAACCAAAGTGTTACCTGGCCGGGCGGGCGGAGGCACGGAGGCACGGAGGCCGGTGGGCCGTCCCCCGGGCGCCACGGGGCGGTGCGTGCCCAAGGGGAGTTCCGGTGGACCGAGTTGTCCGGAACCCGGCGCGGGCCGGACACGCGCACGACACGTGTGAGGGGCACCCCGCGGACCTCACGGGGTGCCCCTCACACGTGTCGTGACCCCTACGGCCGCTACTTCGAGATGTTCGGCGACGCGGGAGGTATCGGCGTCGCCGCCAGGGACTGGGGCGAGGTGGTCGAGGCGTAGGCCGAGGGAGCGGCCATCGCGGCCGTGGGGTCGGCTGCCGAGGGCTCGTCCGGCTGGGCCGGGACGCCACCGATCATCTGGATGCCCGCCTCGTCCAGGGCGTTCTTGATGCGCCAGCGCAGCTCGCGCTCCACCCCCAGGGCCTTGCCCGGCATCGTCTTCGCGGTCACCCGGATCGTCATCGAGTCCAGCAGCACGCTGTCCAGGCCCAGGATCTCCACCGGGCCCCACAGACGCTCGGTCCAGGGGTCGTCCTTGGCCATCAGCTGGGCGGCTCCGTCGATGACCGTACGGATCCGGCCGAGGTCCTCCGTGGGCCGTACCTGTACGTCGACGCCCGCGGTGGACCAGCCCTGGCTGAGGTTGCCGATCCGCTTCACCTCGCCGTTGCGGACGTACCAGATCTCGCCGTTGTCGCCGCGCAGCTTGGTGACCCGCAGGCCGACCTCGATGACCTCGCCCGAGGCGACGCCCGCGTCGATGGTGTCGCCGACGCCGTACTGGTCCTCAAGGATCATGAAGACACCGGACAGGAAGTCGGTGACCAGGTTGCGCGCGCCGAAACCGAGTGCCACCCCGGCGACCCCCGCGGAGGCCAGCAGCGGGGCCAGGTTGATCTCGAACGCGCCCAGGATCATCAGGGCGGCAGTGCCGAGGATCAGGAAGGAGGCCACCGAACGGAGTACGGATCCGATCGCCTCCGACCGCTGTCTGCGCCGTTCCGCGTTGACCAGCAGACCGCCGAGCGCGGTGCCCTCCACCGCCTGGGCGCTGCGGTTCATGCGCTCGATGAGCTTGGTCAGGGTCCGGCGGACGGCGATGCGCAACGCGATCGCGATGGCGGCGATGAGCACGATCCGCAGACCGGTGTTCAGCCAGGTGGACCAGTTCTCCTCCACCCAGCTCGCGGCGTTGCCGGCCTGCTTCGCGGCTTCGTCCAGCGAGCCACCGGGCTCGGGCGACGGGGCTGCGGCCAACAGGGCGGACAGGGACACGGCAGAACCTCCGATTGGGCGAGCGCTGAACAACCACACTAACGGGGCATCCGGAATGCTCCGTTGCCGTGATCGAGGGGAGAGACGCGTTTCACCCGGGATACGCACGAGGTGGGGGACTCGTCCGGCGAGAGCGGCGGAAACGGTGCCGCGCGGGCGTTCTGTGGCCGATCGCACACCGGGCGCGACCGAGGCGGGCGGGCCCCCGAAGAGCCTGTTCCGCACGCGTTCCGTCGTCCGGGCGGTACGGCCCGTGAGGAAAATCCCTCCGGCCCGTTACCCCCACGTGGTGGCGCTCCGACCAGGCAGGAGGGGAGACTGAGAGCGGATCGTCCCGGCGCGAGCCACGCGCCGCCGGCGTACAAGGAGGCGTCCACGTGCCGCATGTCCTGGTTCTCAACGCGTCGTACGAGCCACTCGGTGTCGTACCGCTCCGCCGCGCACTCGTCCTCGTCCTCGAGAACAAGGCCATCTGCCTCGAAGAGTCCGGCGCCTTCATGCACAGTGCCACCCGTGCCGTCCCGGCCCCCAGCGTCGTCCGCCTGAAGCGGTTCGTGCGCGTCCCCTACCGGGGTCCGGTCCCGCTGACCCGCCGCGCGCTCTTCGCCAGGGACGGAGGGCGCTGCATGTACTGCGGCGCCGCCGCGACCAGCGTCGACCACGTCATTCCGCGCAGCCGGGGCGGGCAGCACGCCTGGGACAACGTGGTGGCCGCCTGCCGCCGCTGCAACCACGTCAAGGCCGACCGCCATCTGCCCGAGCTCGGCTGGCGGCTGCACCAGCAGCCCGCCCCGCCGACCGGCCTGGCCTGGCGGATCATCGGCACGGGACACCGCGACCCGCGCTGGCTGCCCTACCTCCAGCCGTTCGGCGCGGACGACGCGATGGCCCGGATCGACGGCATCTCGGCCTGAGCACACCGGGCGCGGGCGGTCCCGGGGCGCGGGCCCCGGGACCGGATGCGCGCCCCCGCGCGGACGGACCTGGACGGGACGCGGCACCCGGATGTGCGACCCGGGGTGCGTCAGTCGTCCTGGCCGGCCACCGCGTACGCCTGGACCGACCAGAGCGAGTAGCCGTACTCGGTGGCCCGCCCGTCGCCCTGGATCCGGATGAAGCGGGTGTCCTTCGCGTCCATCCGGACCGACTCGTGCCCGCCCTGGCCGCCCCGCACGGTGGCCGCCGTGCGCCAGGTGCGGCCGTCCGCGGAGACCTGTACGCGGTAGCGGGAGGCGTACGCGTCCTGCCAGTCCAGCACCACCTGGCCGATCCGGGCCGGGGCCGGCAGCTCGGCCTGCCACCAGGCGCCGTCCTCGGCCGGTGAGGACCAGCGGGTCTCCGGGTCGCCGTCCGATGCCGCGGCCGCCGGGAAGTCCTCGGTCTCGTCGCCGGACGAGGAGGCGGTGGCGGTACGCAGCAGATCGGGGCCGGCCGTACGGGGGAAGGCCCGCACGGTCAGCGTGGTCTCCTCGGTGCCGAAGGCGAACGGAACCTCGTACTCACCGGCGGGCGTGCCCGCGGGGACGGTGATCTCCACCGGGACCCCGGTACGGGAACCGCGCGGCACGGTCGTCTGCTTCGGCACCCGCACCTCGATGCCCTTCGGCGCCTTCGCCGTGAGCGCGCCGCGCACCTCGGCCGGGCGGCGCGCGGAGAGCCTTGCCTCGACCCGCAGCGGCTTCCCGCCGATCTCGGCGTCCGTCTCCCCGCGTGCGAGGTCGAGCCGGGCGGCGGGCTCGTCGCCGAACCACGGGACGAGCGAGCGCACCCGGGGGGCCGTCCCCGCGGACGGGGCGGCGCCCGCCAGCGGGGGGATGATCAGGGGCGGCGCCCCGATGACCGCCGGGGTGGCGGTCGGCCAGCTGATCCGGACCGCGTCGGCCCGTACACCCTGGCCCGACGACTGGGTCCAGCCCCGCGCCGACAGGGTGCCGAGGCTGCGCCAGCCCTCGCCGGGCACATGGGCCTGGACCGTCGCCCCCGACACCGTCGTGTCGTCGCCGGGCACCGTCATCGCGGTGACCGCCTCCAGCGGACGGACCCGGGCGAACCGCACCGTATAGCTGCCCGGGGCCTCGGCCACCGTGCCGCTGTCGCGGTCCGAGCCGGTCCACGCCCCGGACTCCTCACGCACCCGGTCGAGGAACGGGCCGAGCACGCCCTTGCCGACCGTCGCGCCGCCCGTCTTCACGGCCTTGAGAGCCGGTTCCAGGGCCAGCGAGGCCTCCCAGGCGGCCGCCCCGTCGTCGCGCGCCTGTGCCTGGAGCAGATCGACGGCCAGCTCACCGGCTCTGCCGTAACGGGCCAACTGCTCACTCCACGGACGCACTTCGTCGTCCAGCCGCCCGCCGGCCGCTCCGGCCAGCCGCTGCGGGGTCTCGCGCATCACCGTGAAAGCGGCCCGCAGACGGCGCGCCGCCTCGTCGCGCGCCGGGGCGCCGTCACCCGTACGCGACTTCCAGAACGCCGCGAACAGGGGCCGCAGATAAGCCGATTCGTCGCCGCCCAGCACGGACCCCGCGCTGTTGCCCGCCAGCGCGCGCAGCGCGTCCCTGCTGCGGGCGTCGTCGCCCGCGAGATCGTCCACGGCCGCCTGCCAGGACTCCTGCGGCTGGTACGCCTTCGGGTTCCAGGCGAAGTCGGCGGCGGTGAACAGCGCGACCCGGGACGCGGACGGCTGCTCCATCGCATTGGCCAGCAGCGCCGCCGAGCCCGTGGCGACCGCCGGGTCCCGGCCGGTGTAGGGGCCCAGGAAGATCCGGTCCTGCGCGTAGTCGTTGACCGGGTAGTTGTCCATCGTGACCAGCGGATGGCGGAACGCCGTCCGCGCACCCGCCAGTTCACCGCCGGTGATGGTCCTCGGCACGACCCCGACGCCGGTCCACGCGACCTGCACCCGCTCGTCGAGCTCCCGGGCGAGCGCGGTGCGGTACTCCGTCGCCCCGTCCTGGTAGTACTCCGTCGGCATCATCGACAGCGGTTCCGAGCCCGGGTGGCGGTCCGCGAGATGCCGCGCCACCTCGCTCACGACACGGGCCTGCGCCCTGGCCGCGGCCTCCGGGCCGCTGCCGAAGGTGCCGGCGTCGGCCGAGCAGTGCCACTCGCTGTAGCTGACGTCCTGGAACTGCACCTGGAAGACCCGCACGCCCAGCGCCCACATGGCGTCGATCTTCTTCGTCAGCGCCTTCACGTCACGGTCGGAGGACAGGCACATGGACTGGCCCGGAGCCACGGCCCAGCCGAGCGTCACATGCTCGGCGGCGGCCCGTTCGGCCAGCGCGCGGAATTCGGCACGGCGCTCGGCGGGGTAGGGATCGCGCCAGCGGTCCTGCCGGTACGGGTCGTCACCGGCCGCGTAGAGATACCGGTTCTGCTTGGTGCGCCCCATGAAGCCGAGCTGGGAGAGCCGTTCCTCCTGGGACCAGGGCTGTCCGTAGAAACCTTCCGTCATCCCGCGTACGGCGCCGGCCGGCCAGTCCCGGACGGTGACGCCGGCGATGCGGCCGTCTCCGGTCAGCTGACGCAGTGTCTGGACCGCGTGGAACAGGCCGTCGTCGCCGATGCCGTCCACGGCGACGGTGTCCCGGTCCGCGACCCGGCCGACCGCGATCCGGTAGCCGCCGGACGGGAGGTCGCCGCGTTCGGGCGCGCGCAGGGTGCGCAGCGCGTCCAGGGCGCCGTCCCCGCCGAACCGGATGACGGGCCCGCCGCCGGGCAGTGACGTGTGGACGGTCCGCACACCCGCGTCACGCAGCACCGTGCGGAGAGCTTCGACCGCGTACGGGTCGGCTCCTTCGCCGGCGACCAGGGTGGCCTCGGTGGAGAGCGGTACCGGGGTCCCGGATGCCTTGATGCTCTGCGGCCGCGGCCACACGGCGGGCGGCGCGGCGTCGTCGGTGCGGTCCGGGTGGGTGACGGCGGGGGTACCGGGTGCCGAGGGGGCGGCGACGGCGGCCGGCGCTCCCGCGGAGAGCAGCCCGCCGAGCACGGCCACGGCGACGGCCGTCGCGTGCTTCCTGCGCCTGAGCTGCATGCCTGGCTCCCTCGCTTCCACCGGTGGGCCCCCGAGCCCACCACCCGCGCGCGAGGGTGTCAATGCGCAGGGTCGCTCTGGGCGGAATGCCAGAAATGGCAGACGGTGTGAACGGCGCGCGAAGGTCACCGGTACACGCGAAAGACGACGCCGAATGGCCGAAATCGGAGGACGTCTTGCGGGCAACCGGCCTTCGGGGAACGGATTGTGACCCGGAGCACGTTGAACTCGTTGTCATAACGCCTACGTCTGCGGCCGCGTCCGCTGGGTAGGCCTGCTGTGTCCTGTTCCCCACGGCCAGGAGGCCACCATGCCCGCCGCCGCGCAGCTTCTGCTCTCCGCCCTGACCCCGCAGGTACCGGGTGCCCCGACCGAACAGATGCCGGTTTCCGCCCCGCTGATCAGCGCGTGCCCGGCCACCGTTCCCGGCTCCGGCCCGCTCACCAGCGAAGCGCCGCTGACCGACGCCATACCCCTGACCAGCGAGCCCCCGCTCGCCGATGCCACACCTCTGACCAGCGAACCCCCGCTCGCCGTCCTCGCCCCGCTGACCAGCGAGCCGGCTTTTTCCGGCAGCGCTCGGGGCATGGAGTCCCCAGGAGTCTGAATGGGCTTGTCCCGGCTCGCCGCACTGCACGGCGTCGCCACCTCCTTCTCCCCGTCCGCCGACGTCACGGTGCCCGTCCCCGAGGCCACGGTCGTCGCGGTGCTCGCCGCGCTCGGTGTCGACGCCGCCACGCCGGAAGCGGTACGGGAGGCGCTCGCCGCCACCGAGTCCGCGGCCGGCTCCCGGCTGCTCCCGGCCACGCTGGTGGTGTGGACCGGGGACCCGCTGCCGCCGGCCCTGACCGCGCTGCCGCCCGGCACGGTGCTGACGGTCCGTCCGGAGGAGCCCGCGCCGGCCCCGCCGCCCCCGATGCGCGTCACTGCCGGGGGTACGGTTCCGGCCGTTTCCGTCCCGGGTGCCGGCCCGAGCGCCGTCCGGGATGCCGTCCGTGACGCAGTCCGGGCCGCGACGCCCGCGGTGCCCGCGACGGCCTTGACGCCTGCGCTGTCCTCGGCGCCCTCGATGCCTGTGATGTCCCCGGCACACGAGACCCCGCTGCCGGTTGCCGCGCCCTCCACGCATGAGGCTCCGCCGTCGGCCGGTGCCGCGTCCCCGACGCACGAGGCCTCGCCCTCGACCGGTGCCACGCCCGGCTGGTGGGCCGAGCCGCCGCTGGGGGTGCACCGGCTGACCGTCCGGGCGCCGGGTGCCCCCGCCGAGACCTGCACGCTGGTGGTCGCCCCGGCCCGGGTCCCGCAGCCGACCGGGCGCAGCCACGGCTTCCTCGTCCAGCTGTACTCCCTGCTCTCCGCCCGCTCCTGGGGCATGGGCGACCTCGGCGACCTCGCCGATCTGGCCTCCTGGTCCGGACGCGCCCTCGGGGTCGGCTTCGTCCAGGTCAACCCGTTGCACGCCGCGGTCCCGGGGAGCCCCACCGACCCCTCGCCCTACCGCCCGTCCTCGCGGCGGTTCCCCGACCCCGTGCACCTGCGCATCGAGTCCGTCCCGGAGTACGGGCACGCCCCCGACCCGGCCGCCCTCGACGAGCTGCGCCGCCGCGCCCAGGAGCTCAGCGACGCCGTGCTGAACAAGGGCGCCCTGATCGACCGGGACGCCGTCTGGGCGCTCAAGCGGCAGGCCCTCGACATCCTCGTCGCCGTACCCCTGACGCCCGGCCGCCGTGCCGCCTACTGCGACTTCCTCGCCGAGCAGGGACAGGCATTGGAGGACCACGCCCTGTGGTGCGCCCTCGCCGAGGTGTACGGCTCCGACTGGCACTCCTGGCCGGCCGGCCTGCGGGACCCCCGCTCCAAGCGGACCGCCCGCGCGCACGCGGATCTGCTGGACCGGGTCGACTTCCACTGCCGGCTCGCCTGGCTGACCGACGCTCAGCTCGCCGCCGCCCAGCGCGCCGCCGAGGACGCCGGGATGGCCGTCGGGATCGTCCACGACCTCGCCGTGGGGGTGCACCCCGGCGGCGCCGACACCTGGGCCCAGCAGGACGCCTTCGCGCACGGCATGTCCGTAGGCGCGCCCCCGGACGCCTTCAACGCCCGCGGCCAGGACTGGGGGCTGCCGCCCTGGAGACCCGACGCGCTCGCCGCCTCGGGCTACGCCCCGTACCGGGAACTGCTGCGCGGGCTCCTCGCCCACGCGGGAGCTCTGCGCATCGACCACGTCATGGGCCTGTTCCGGCTCTGGTGGGTGCCCGAGGGGCGCCCGCCCACCGAGGGCACCTACGTCAGCCAGGACGCGGAGGCGATGCTCGCCGTCCTGGTCCTTGAGGCCCACCGCGCGGGGGCCGTCGTCATAGGGGAGGACCTGGGCACCGTGGAGCCGGGCGTCCGCGAGGCGCTCGCCCGGCGCGGTGTCCTCGGCACCTCCGTGCTCTGGTTCGAGCGGGACTGGTCCGGCACCGGCCGTCCGCTCGCCCCCGAGGACTGGCGCGCGGACTGCCTGGCCACCGCCACCACCCACGACCTGCCGTCCACCGCTGCCCGGCTGACCGGCGACCATGTGACGCTGCGCCACCGCCTCGGCCTGCTCACCCGCCCGCTGGACGAGGAGCGCACGGAGGACGGCTCCGACACCGCGCAGTGGCTCGGTCTGCTCTCCCGCCTGGGCATGCTCCCCGAGGGCGGGGACGACGAGGAGGCCGCCGTCCGCGCCGTCCACCGCTTCCTGCTGCGCACCCCCGCCCGCATGGCCGGGGTCTGGCTCCCCGACACCGTCGGCGACCGCCGCCCGCAGAACCTGCCGGGCACCTGGGACCAGTACCCCAACTGGCGGCTGCCCATCGCCGACGCGGAGGGCCGCCCGGTCACCCTGGAGGAACTCGCCGCCGCACCCCGGCTGCACCGGCTGATGGACGTCCTCAGACCTCGCCAGGAGCTTCCGGGGACCCGTACGGCACCCCCGGGCGAGCGTCGCTCGTAGGCGTTCGCTACGTTTGCACCGTGGACAAGAAGAACGCTATGCGCGCCGGCGCCGTCGCTGCCGGAACGACGCTGATGATGCTGCTGATGTCGTCCCCCGCGCTCGCGCTCACCCGCGACGACGGCGACGACCCGGGTCCGGGCCTGAGTGTGTTCGACACGATCGGTCTGTTCGTCGTGGCGCCCATCGCCCTGTTCGTGGTCATCGCGGGCCTGGTCATGGTCCTCGACAAGTCCAAGAAGCAGGCCTAGAGCCTCTCGGGACACCCCGGAACGTCCCGGGTGCGCCGCCGGTACCTCGGTACCGCGCGGCGCATTCGCGTGTCCGGACCCGGGCCCGGAACCAGCGGCCCCGGCCTCCAGCCCGGTTCCCGGGGCGGAGCCGGGCCTGCCCGGTAGGTTGCGGCCATGACCGAGTGGGATGTCAAGAAGCTCCGAGTGCTGCGGGCCCTGCGCGACCGGGGCACCGTCACCGCGGCCGCCGACGCGCTGCTGATGACCCCGTCGGCCGTCTCCCAGCAGCTCTCCCACCTCTCCAGGCAGCTCGGTGTACCGCTGACCGAGGCGCAGGGCCGGCGTGTCCGTCTGACCGACGCCGCCCATCTGGTGCTGCGCCACGCCGAGGCGGTCTTCGCCCAACTGGAGCGCGCCGACGCCGAACTGACCGGCTATCTGCGCGGCGAGGCGGGCGAGGTGCGGATCGCCGCGTTCGCCACCGCCGTACCCGCCCTGGTCGTGCCCGCCGTGCGGGCGCTGCGCGACGGGGACCGTCCGGGGCCGGAGGTGCGGGTCCGGGAGGCCGAGGCGGCGCAGGCGTACGAACTCCTCGCCGCCGGCGAGGTGGACCTGGCGCTCTCGCTGGCCGCGCACGCCCCGACCGCCCGTGATCCCCGGTTCGCCGTGCTGCCGCTGCTCGCGGACCCGCTGGACGTGGCGCTGCCGGCCGGCCACCGGCTTGCCGCCGCGCCCGGACTGCGGCTGGCCGATCTGTCCGCCGAGCCGTGGATCTTCGGCGGATCGGAGCCCTGGTCCGAGATCACCACCGCCGCGTGCGAGGCCGCGGGTTTCGTCCCGGAGCAGGCGCACAGCGCCTCCGGCTGGACGGCGATCCTCGCCATGGTCGAGGCGGGCATGGGGGTCGCGCTGGTCCCGCGCATGGCGTCGGCCGAGCGGCAGGGCCGGGACGGTGTGGTGATGCGGGCCCTCGGCGACGACCGGCCGCGCCGCCATGTGGTGGCCGCGGTCCGGCGGGGCGCCGAGCGGGGGGCGGGGGTGGCCCGGGTGCTCGCGGCGCTGCGGGAGGCCGCGCAACCGTTCAGTCGGACTTAACGATGTATGCGGAAACTTTCGATGGACCTGATGGCTTTCGCCGTACGACAGTGCACGCATGACCTTCGAACAGAATGAGAACCCCCACGAGAACCCCCGCCAGCACCCCCACGAGAACTCCCGCGAGGACCCCCACGCCAACGACGCGGCCCCGTACGGCGGTGGTGACCCGTATGCCGACTACCGCACCACCGGCCTCCCCTTCACCGAACTGGTCGACCTCGCCGACCGCCGTCTCGGCGCGGGGGTGATCGCCGCCAACGACGAGTTCTTCGCCCAGCGCGAGAACCTCCTGGTCCGGGAGCGTGCCGTCTTCGACCCCGGGCACTTCGGCCACAAGGGCAAGATCATGGACGGCTGGGAGACCCGCCGCAGGCGCGGCGCCGACGCCGCCCACCCGTTCCCCGCCCCGGACGAGCACGACTGGGCCCTGATCCGTCTCGGCGCCCCCGGCATCATCCGGGGCATCGTCGTCGACACCGCGCACTTCCGCGGCAACTACCCGCAGCGCGTCTCGGTGCAGGCCACCTCCATGGCGGGCTCGCCCGGCCCCGGCGAACTCCTCGCCGACGACGTGAAGTGGGAGGAGATCGTCCCGCCGACCCCGGTACGGGGCCACGCCGCCAACGGCTTCGAGATCATCAGCGACCGCCGCCACACCCACCTGCGACTCTGCCAGCACCCCGACGGCGGCATCGCCCGCCTCCGGGTGCACGGCGAGGTGCTTCCCGACCCGGCCTGGCTCGCGACGCTCGGCACGTTCGACCTGATCTCGGTCCTGAACGGCGGCAGTTACGAGGACGCGTCGGACCGCTTCTACTCCTCGCCGACCCAGATCATCCTGCCCGGCACGTCCCGCCGGATGGACGACGGCTGGGAGAACCGCCGCCGCCGCGTCCGGGGCACCAACGACTGGGTGCGATTCCGGCTGGCCGCCCAGGGCGCGGTCCGCGCGGTCGAGATCGACACGGCCTGCCTCAAGGGGAACGCGGCGGGCTGGATCGCCCTCCAGGGCCGCGACGGCGAGACGGGCGAATGGTTCGAGATCATCCCGCGCACCAGGCTCCGGCCCGACACCCCGCACCGCTTCCCGCTCCGTGACCGTGCCGTCGTCACCCACGTCCGCCTCGACGCCTTCCCCGACGGCGGAGTGGCCAGGATGCGCCTGCACGGCTCGCTGACGGAGTCCGGCGCCGCCGAACTGGCCCGCCGTTACGAGGAGTCGGTCTCCTGACAGGCCCCTACGGCAACCGCCCGGCTCCTACGGCAACCGCCCGGCCCTTGCGGCCCCGCACCTCTGCGGCCCCCACGGCAACCGCCCGGCCGGCAGGCGCTCGGCGCCCGCCCGCCGGGCGGTCTTTCTCGTGCGGGAACTACGCGGTCGCAGCCTCGGCATCCGCCGTCCGGGCCTTCAGCGCCCGCTCCACACCCGACCGCGACTCCGACACCAGCCGGCGCAGCGCGGCGCTCGGCTCGGCCGAGGCCAGCCAGGCGTCCGTGGCGTCCAGCGTCTCCTGCGAGACATGGAGCGCCGGGTAGAGGCCGATGGCGACCTGCTGCGCCATCTCGTGGCTGCGGGAGTCCCAGACACCCTTCACCGCGGCGAAGAACTTCTCCGCGTACGGGGCCAGCAGCTCGCGCTGGTCGGTCTGGACGAACCCGCCGATGACCGCCTCCTGGAGGGAGTTCGGCAGCTTGTCGGACTCGACGACCGACGCCCACGCCTCGGCCTTCGCCTCCTCGGAGGGCCGCGCCGCACGGGCGGCGGCCGCGTGGCGTTCGCCCGCCGCCGTCCGGTCGCGCGCGTACTCGGCGTCGATCTCCTCGTCGTCGAGCAGACCGGTGGCGGCCAGCCGCTCCACGAAGGCCCAGCGCAGCTCGGTGTCGACGGCCAGGCCCTCGATCGCCTCGGTGCCGTCGAGCAGCGCCTGCAACAGGTCGAGCTGCTGCGGGTTACGGGCCGTGGCGGCGAAGGCGCGGGCCCAGGCCAGCTGATGGTCGCTGCCCGGCTCCGCCGAGCGCAGGTGCGCGAGCGTCGCCTCGGTCCACTGGGTCAGCCCCGCCTCGCGCCACTCCGGCGCCGCGTACAGGTCGAGCGCCATCTTCACCTGACGGTGCAGGGACTGGACGACGCCGATGTCCGTCTCCTTGCCCACCCCGGACAGGACGAGCGAGAGGTAGTCGCGCGTGGCCAGCTCGCCGTCGCGGGTCATGTCCCAGGCGGACGCCCAGCACAGGGCCCGGGGCAGCGACTCGGTGAAGTCGCCCAGATGCTCCGTGACGACCCGCAGCGACTCCTCGTCGAGGCGGACCTTCGCGTACGAGAGGTCGTCGTCGTTGAGCAGGATGACGGCGGGACGCGCGGTGCCGGCCGGGAACGGCACGGTGGTGCGCTCGCCGTCGACGTCCAGCTCGATGCGGTCGGTGCGGACCAGCTTGCCGGACGCGTCGAGATCGTAGAAGCCGATGGCGATGCGGTGCGGACGCAGCGTCGGCTCGCCCTTCGCGCCCGCCGGCAGCGCCGGTGCCTCCTGGAGGACGGTGAACGAGGTGACGTGGCCGTTCCCGTCCGTCTCGATCTCCGGGCGCAGGATGTTGATGCCCGCGGTCTCCAGCCACGCCTTCGACCAGGTCTTCAGGTTGCGGCCGGAGGTCTTCTCCAGCGCGCCCAGCAGATCCGACAGGCGTGTGTTGCCGAACGCGTGCGCCTTGAAGTACGCCTGGACGCCCTGGAAGAACGCGTCCATGCCGACGTACGCCACCAGCTGCTTCAGGACCGAGGCGCCCTTGGCGTACGTGATGCCGTCGAAGTTGACCAGGACGTCGTCCAGGTCACGGATGTCGGCCATGATCGGGTGCGTCGAGGGCAGCTGGTCCTGGCGGTACGCCCACGTCTTCATGGAGTTGGCGAACGTGGTCCAGGAGTGCGGCCACTGCGAGCCGTCGGCGTACGCCAGGCAGGCGATCGACGTGTAGGTGGCGAACGACTCGTTCAGCCACAGGTCGTTCCACCACTCCATCGTCACGAGGTCGCCGAACCACATGTGGGCCAGCTCGTGCAGGATCGTCTCGGCCCGCGTCTCGTACGCCGCGTCCGTCACCTTGGAACGGAAGACGTACTGGTCACGGATGGTGACCGCGCCCGCGTTCTCCATGGCGCCCGCGTTGAACTCCGGGACGAAGAGCTGGTCGTACTTGGCGAAGGGGTACGCGTAGTCGAACTTCTCCTGGAACCAGTCGAAGCCCAGCCGGGTCACGTCGAAGATCGCGTCCGCGTCGAGGTACTCGGCGAGCGAGGGGCGGCAGTAGATGCCGAGCGGGACGGACTGGCCGTCCTTCTCGTAGCTGCTGTGCACCGAGTGGTACGGGCCGGCGATCAGGGCGGTGATGTACGTGGAGATACGCGGCGTAGGCTCGAAGGACCAGATGTCGTCCTTGGGCTCCGGCGTCGGCGAGTTGGAGATCACGGTCCAGCCGGACGGGGCCTTCACGGTGAACCGGAAGGTCGCCTTCAGGTCGGGCTGCTCGAAGCTCGCGAAGACGCGGCGCGCGTCCGGGACCTCGAACTGGGTGTACAGGTAGGCCTGCTCGTCGACCGGGTCGACGAAGCGGTGCAGACCCTCACCGGTGTTGGTGTACGCGCAGTCGGCGACGACCTTCAGCTCGTTGGAGCCCGCCACCAGGTGCGGCAGCGTGATGCGCGAGTCGCGGAACACGGCCGCGACGTCCAGGGCCCTGCCGTTCAGCTCGACCTCGTGCACCGCCGGGGCGACCAGGTCGATGAAGGTCTCCGCACCGGCTTCGGCGGAGTCGAAACGCACCGTGGTGACGGACCGGTAGGTCCCACCCTCCTGCGCTCCGGAGAGGTCGAGATCGATCTCGTACGCGTCCACGGTCAGCAGGCGCGCCCGCTCCTGTGCCTCTTCGCGGGTCAGATTCGTGCCAGGCACGCGGTCATCTCCTTGATCTGTGATGTTTCCGGTCATCCTTCCACGTGACCCGCGCCCAGGGCGATGTCCGTTTCCCGCCGGGGCTGACCGGCGCGGCGAGCCATTCTCGTCGTATGACCGGTTACGAGGCACGCGCGATCGGCCCGGCCGCGCTGAAGGAACTCCGGGACACCGACGACGCGGGACACCTGTGCGTCCCGTACACCGCCACGGACGCGGGCAGCCCGCTGCGCTGCTGCCTGCGGGGCGGCGAGGCGGGGGAGCGGATCGCCCTCGTCTCGTACGCGCCGCTGCGGCGCTGGGCGGCGGCCACCTGGGCCCGTCCCGGGGCGTACGACGAGCAGGGCCCGGTCTTCATCCACGCGGAGGAGTGCGAGGGGCCTTCGGCGGACCGCCCCGGCTACCCGTTCTCACGGGCGGGGACGCTGCGCACCGTCCGCCGCTACGACGCGGAGGGCCGTATCGTCGGCGGCCGGCTCCTGACGGTCCCGGCGGACGAGGAGCGGGGGTACGACGAGGCCTTCGCGGAGGCGTTTGCCCAGCCGGGGGTGGCGCTGGTGCATGTGCGGGCCGTGGAGTACGGCTGCTGGCACTTCGAGGTGCGGCGCCCCGGCCCCGCTCCCGGGTCGCCGGACGGGCTCGGGGCGGCGAACCCGTCCGGCGGCTGAGGACAAGGGGAGACCGGGGCCCGTGGTCCGGGGCCCGGACCCCGTTCAGGCAAGGGACGGGCGGGGTGGGCGGCTCCGCGCGGCGGTACCGCCCCGCCCCTGCCCGCCGCGTCAGCCGTTCAGCTCAGCCGCGACCAGCTCGGCGATCTGCACCGCGTTCAGCGCGGCGCCCTTGCGCAGGTTGTCGTTGGAGACGAAGAGCGCGAGACCGTTCTCCACGGTCTCGTCGACCCGGATCCGCCCGACGAACGACGGGTCCTGCCCGGCGGCCTGGAGCGGGGTGGGGATCTCCGAGAGCTCGACGCCCGGGGCGTCCTTCAGCAGCGCGGTGGCGCGCTCCACGCTGAGCGGACGGGCGAAACGGGCGTTGACCTGGAGCGAGTGGCCGGAGAAGACCGGCACCCGGACACAGGTGCCGGACACCTTCAGCTCCGGGATCTCCAGGATCTTGCGGGACTCGTTGCGGAGCTTCTGCTCCTCGTCCGTCTCGAACGAGCCGTCGTCGACGATCGAGCCGGCCAGCGGCAGCACGTTGAAGGCGATGGGGCGCTTGTAGACACCCGGCTCGGGGAAGTCGACGGCGCCGCCGTCGTGGGTCAGCTTGTCGGCGTCGGCGACGACCTTGGACGCCTGGCCGTGCAGCTCGGCGACGCCGGCCACTCCGGAACCGGACACCGCCTGGTAGGTGGCGACGGTCAGCGCCTCCAGGCCGGCCTCGGCGTGCAGCGGGCGCAGCACGGGCATGGCGGCCATCGTGGTGCAGTTCGGGTTGGCGATGATGCCCTTGGGGCGGTTCGCCACCGCGTGCGGGTTGACCTCGGAGACGACCAGCGGGACCTCGGGGTCCTTGCGCCAGGCGGAGGAGTTGTCGATCACGACGGCGCCCTGGGCGGCGACCTTCTCGGCGAGCGCCTTCGACGTCGCGCCGCCGGCCGAGAACAGCACGATGTCCAGGCCCGTGTAGTCGGCTGTGGAGGCGTCCTCGACGGTGATGTCGGTGCCCTCGAAGGCGATCGTGGAGCCCGCGGAACGTGCGGAGGCGAAGAGCCGCAGTTCGGCGACGGGGAACTTCCGCTCGGCCAGGATGCTGCGCATGACTGTGCCGACCTGACCGGTGGCGCCGACGATTCCGACCTTCACAGGAACTCCTTGAGACGTACGAACGGGCACGGTTGCCGCTTCATGATGCGTCTGTCCACGCCTGGCTTGTCCAATCCATTGTCCGCGAAGCGGACAGCGCGCGCGGGCCCCGGACAGCGCGGTGGGGCGGGCGCCTGTCCGGCGCCCGCCCCACTGTCGTAAGGATCACATGTTCAGCGCGATGCCGTTACGGCGTGACCTTCTCGATCACGACGCTGCCGGTGCCCGCGGCGGTGCCCCGCGCGTTCACCAGCTGGACCTCGCCGAAGAACTGCCGGCCCTCGGGAGCCGCCCCGGCGACCGCGACCTCGGCGCCGACCTGCGCCGAAGCGCCGGAGGCCAGGTTCACGGCCTTCGACTCGTCGACGTTGATCGTGCCGAGCGACGCCGAGTAGTAGACGTCGCGGTAGTCGTACTCGGTGGTGCCTGCCGGGACGTCGTAGCCGTCGATGAGGACGGTGTACGTGCCCGCGGCGGGGTTCACCAGCGAGACGGCCTCCTCGGAGCCGGCCGTGGTGGAGGCGCCCACCTGGGCCGATCCCTTGAAGACGTACAGGTCCAGGTCGGCGTTGGCGTCCGAGGTGGAGCCGATGGCGAAGTCCAGCTTCTCGACTCCCTCACCGATGGTCACCTCCTTGACGTACTCGCCGCCCGTGGAGATCGACGGACGCTCGACGTCGGCCGAGCCCAGCGAGCCGCCCTTGAGCGTGCCCGCGAGGTCGCCCGAGTTGTTGGTGACCGTCCAGTTCACCGCCGCCGGGGTGCCGATCTTCGCCTCGGCGATGGTCTGCACCGCCGGGTCGAAGGTCGCGCCGAGCAGCGAGACATCCAGCTTGTACGGGTTGTCCAGCAGCGGCGACGTGCGCCGGGCCTCGACCTCGATCTCCCAGACACCGGCCTGCGGGTCGGCGTACGAGCGCACGTCGGGGCGGCAGGTGTTGGCCGGGTTCTCGTAGTTCGGGTAGCAGAACGGCGTTCCGCTGTCCTCCACCGCGACCCCGTACGGGTGGATGGAGATGAAGCGGGTCTGGCTGCCCGAGCGCAGGGCGCTCATCGCGACCTCAAGGGTCTTGGAGCCCTCCGGCACGTTCACGAAGTACGACGTGGTGCCGTTGCGCTGCACCGAGCCGGACGCCGTGTACGCGTAACCCGGCTTCACCAGGTCCTTGGCGACGACGACCGTGGCGAGGATCTGCTGGTCCACACCGGAGGTCTTCGCGTCGTCGAGCTGGAGGATCGCGCTGTGCACGCCCGCGCTGCCCGGCTTCGCCTGGACCTTGACCGTCACCGGCTTGCCGAGCGGCAGCGAGACGGACTTCGGGCCGGTCAGCTTGAACGTGCCGTCGTTGTACTTCCACGACAGCTTGTGCTTGACGTTCTTGTCCGGGCCCGTGGTGCGGGTGACGGTGACGTCGTACGACTTCTTCTGGCCGGCCTTCAGGCCGCCCTCGCGGTCGTACAGACCGGTACCGAAGCCGGGAGTCTTCAGCGCGAAGTCGATCGCGGTGTCGACCGGCGCCTTGACCGTGTACTCGTGCGCCGGGGCGCCCTTCTTCTCGATCTGCTTCCAGGCGCCGATGATGTTGATCAGACCGGCACCCTGGGCGTGCGCGGGCACTCCCTTGATCTGGGTGGCGGTGCTGGTCAGCGCGGTGCGCAGCTCGGCCGGGGGCAGCTCGATGTGCTTCTGCTTCGCGGCGGACAGCAGCAGCGCGGTCGCACCCGCGGCCTGCGGGGAGGCCATCGACGTGCCCTGGAGCATGGAGTAGCCGGCCGGGAGGGAGTAGCCCGCCTCCTTGACCGGACCGCCGGGCAGCCAGGTCTGCGTCGAGTTGATCGCCGCGCCGGGGGCCGTCAGGGTCGGCGTGAAGCCGCCGTCCTCACGCGGACCGCGCGAGGAGAACGGGAGCATGTCGTACTTCTTGGTGACGCCGGAGCCGTAGTTCGCGGCCCAGGTCTCCTTGGAGATGGACGCGCCGACCGAGATGACGTGGTCGGCGAGGCCGGGGTCACCGATGGTGTTGACGCCCGGACCGTCGTTGCCGGCCGAGATGACCAGCTGGACGCCGTAGATGTCGATGAGGCGCTTGTACAGCTCCGCGCGGGCGTTGTTGCCGTCGTTGAGCGGCGGCAGACCACCGATCGACATGTTGACGACATCGACGCCCCGGTTCACGACGAGGTCGATCATGCCCTCGGTGAGCGCGATGTTGGTGCAGCCGCCCGACCAGGTGCAGGCGCGCGAGGAGACGATCTTCGCGCCGGGCGCGGCCCCGTTCATCTTGCCGCCGAACAGGCCGTTCGCGGCGGTGATGCCCGCGACGTGGGTGCCGTGCTCGGACTCGATGACGCCGATGTTGACGTAGTCCGCGGTGGCGCCCGCCGCGTTGTACACGACGTTCTTGCGGGTCTCCACGACGAACGGGATGCGCTCGACGACATCGGTCCGGGGGTCGTCCGTGCCGAAGTAGGAGACCTGGTGCTTCTCCTTGTACGGCTTGAGGACGGCGTCGTCCGAGAAGTCCGCGTTGTTGTTCAGGTCCACCCGGGTGGTGCCGGTGACCGGGTCGTACAGGACGGCCCACGCGTCGGTGGTGTCACCGTCGCGGTTGAGGTCGCCCGCCATGTCGCCACCCTTGGTGGCGGCCTCCTGGAACACGCTGATCCGGTACGAGCCCGCCGGAGCCGAGTAGGTGCGGCCGCCGTAGGTGAACGTCGGGCCGGACACGGCGTTCGTCATCCGCAGCCAGGTGCCGTCGCCGTCACTGACCGGGTCGGTGGCCGTCACCCAGTCGGTGATCTTGCGCTCACCGGTGGTGGTCTTCTGGAGCGCGGGGTGGCCGAGGTCGACACCCGAGTCGAGGATGCCGATGGTCACGCCGCGGCCGTCGGCCTTCGGGTGCTGCTGGACGAAGTCGACCGCGCCCGTCTCGAAGGACGGGTTGTACGGGTTCTTCGCCGGCGTCTTCCTGCCCGGAGCGGGGTAGGTCCCGGTCGACTTCACCGAGACCTTGCCACCGGCGGCCCGGTCGGCCTCGGGGGTCGGGTCGTCCAGCACGATCTCCTGTTTGAGATCGATGCCGTGGACGGAGCTCAGCTTCGAGGCCGCCTTGATGGTGGCCTCGGCGGCCGAGGTGGGCACGGTGGCCCGCACGTAACCGAGCTTGTCGTACGCACGTCCCAGCACGGAGCCCTTGACGGCGTCCAGTTGCTCGCGGACCTGCTCGGTCGCACCGGGCGTGGTGGCGACCATCATGGTGATGTTCTTCTCGCCCTTGGCCTTGGCCTTGGCGAGAACATCGGAGTCCGCGGTGCCGAGCTTGTCCGCCGGAGCGTTGTCGGCCGCGGCCTTGACGGGCGCGGCGGCCGGGTCGTCGGCGGCGAAGACGGGGGCGGTCCCGGTGGCGGCGAGCGCGGCCACCAGTCCGGCGGCGGCCGCGACGCGCGCGACGCGTCTCGCCCCGGGTATGTAGCTGGGGGATTCGGAGGTCATCAGCATCCCTGTATGTGAAAGAGAGAGTCCGGAAATCGGTACCGGATGACCGCTTACCCTTTCGTAAATGACAGGGGTTTGTGGAGAGTTGTGGGGGGCGAGTTGTAGACATGGCGGACTTCCGCCATTGGTGCTGAAGCGTCACCTGGGACGAAACGGTGGATACCTGGCGCGCGAGGGCCTCACCTGGGCAGGATCATCACGTACGCGGCCGGTGCGCGGCCGGCCGATGCCGTCAGCGCCGTCCGCACGATGGCCGCCTGCTGCTCCCTCATGTCGCGGAGTTTCTGCGGGGTGAGGTGGACGACGGTGACGCCGAGCCGCTCCAGGTGCTCGCGCCGGGCGGCGTACGCGGACCACTGGGCCTCGTGCTCCGCCTGGCGCCGGCCGTCGTCGAGCCGGCTGTGGCGCGGGGCCCGGGTGTCCAGTTCCACGGCGACCGCCTCCTCGGGCCAGTAGGCGTCGACCGCGCCCAGGTGCGGACCGCCCGGCAGCCGCAGGTCCACGTTCCACAGCGGCTCCGGGAACCCATGGGCCCGCACCATGGCGTACAGCCGCTCCTCCGCCAGCGTCCGGCCCTCGGCGAGCAGCGAGTCCACGGCGTTCACCACCTGCGGGCGGTCGAGCACCTTGGCGCGGTTCAACTCGCCGACCACGACGACGGGTTCGCAGTGGCCTTCGCGGACCGCCTCGGTGAGCAGCCGGCGTACGGTGTGGGCGTCCGCGAGGCCGGCGACGGCATCCGCGAGAGCGCGGGCCACCGGAGCCACCGGCATGCCGTCCAGCTGTTCGGGCCGAGGCGGCTCGGATGCCCGCGTCAGACGGACGTACCCGACCGACCGGGGCCGGCGGATGCGCGGCACCAGCACGTCGACACGGTCCGTGGAGACGGCCGGCGGCGCGGCGGCGAAGCCGTACAGCGAGAGCGCGGCCAGTCCGGTGATCATCGCCTCGCCGTACTCCGTGTCCGTGCCGCCGGGCCGCGTCGCCGCGGTCCGCCGCCCGGAGGCCGGTGGCCGTCCCGCGTACAGCAGCGCCGACCGCAGCCGCTCCCGGAGGGTGAGCGGCCCCGGGTGCAGCACGAAGACACCGGGCAGCGGCCGCTGCCACGGCCCACCGGCCCTGCACTGTTCGACGGCCTGTGCGGGGGAGACCCCGTGGGCCTTCAACTGGGCGGCGGACAGGACGCGTTGCCGGACGTCCGAGGTGCTGCGGAGGCGGCAGGGGGAGGGCGGGGCGTTCTCGGTCATGCTCCGGTGTATCCCGCTCGCGACCGGGACCCGACCCCTGTTACAGGCCCGTCGACATTCCCGGACAACACCGTCCTGATGCAAGGACGTCAGACGGTCGAAAAGGGTGGAACCGACGGGGAATGCGCGCCGTGCCGAGGGGGCGCGCCACCACGGCCGAGCGCCTCACGCACACGCCCGTGCGAGCCGCCGCCACCCGCACACCGGGCCCCTGCCGGGCCCGGCCTACGGGGCCGCTGCCAGCCGACACCCCGGCCCGCCGCGACCCGGTGCCGCCGGGCACCCGGCGGGGGCCGGGGCGGACCCCGCCCGGGTGCCCGCCCGGCACCCGGCGAGGCCGGCCCCCGGACGCCGTCAGGCGGCTACGCCGTCACACGCCTGGGCGCGCAGCGCCCGCGCCAGGTCGTCGCGGGCCTCCAGCACCAGCCGCCGCAGCGCCGGGGCCGCGTCCGCGTGCTCCGCCAGCCACGCGTCCGTCGCCTCCAGCGTGGCGGGATCGTCCTGGAGGGACGGGAACAGGCCCTTCACCACGGCCATCCCGATCTGGATGGACCGCTCGGCCCACACCCGCTCGATCGCCTCGAAGTACCGGGACGCGTACGGGGCCAGCAGCTCCCGCTGCGACGACTGCTCGAACCCCGCGATCGTCGCCTCCACCAGTGCGTTGGACAGCGCGTCCGACTCCACGACGCCCGCCCACGCCTGCGCCTTGACCGAGGCCGACGGCCGCGAGGCCAGGCACCGCACCTGGTGCCGCTTGCCGGACGCCGTGTCGTCCCGCGCCAGTTCGGCGTCGATCGCCGCCTCGTCGGCCGCGCCGTGCGACGCCAGCGGCGACAGGAACGCCCAGCGCAGCTCCTGGTCGACGTCGAGCCCGTCGATCCGCGCCGTGCCGTCGAGCAGCCCGGACAGCAGCTGGAAGTCCGTGTCCGACGCGGCGACCGCGGCGAAGAAGCGGGCCCAGGCCAGCTGGTGCTCGCTGCCCGGCACCGCGAGCCGCAGCTCGCGCAGCGCGCCCTCGGACAGTGCCCGGCCGCCCTCCTCGCGCCACGCGGGAGCCGCGTAGTGCGTCAGCGCGCTCCGGGTCCAGGCGTGCAGCATCTGGAGCACACCGATGTCCGTCTCCCGGCCGGCGAAGGACAGGACCAGCGAGACGAAGTCACGGGCCGGCATCAGCCCGTCCCGGGTGAGGTTCCACAGCGCGGACCAGCACAGCGCCCGCGCCAGCGGGTCCGTGATGTCGCCCAGGTGCTCCCGGAGCGTGGCCAGCGACACCTCGTCGAAGCGGACCTTGCAGTACGTCAGGTCGTCGTCGTTCACCAGGATCAGCTCGGGCCGCTCGGCGCCGGCCAGCTCCGCGATCACGGTGCGCGGCCCCGACACGTCCGCCTCGGCGCGGGCGTACCGCACCAGGCCGCCGTCGGGCGTACGCCGGTACAGGCCGACCGCGACCCGGTGGGGCCGCAGCTCCGGGTGCGACTCGGCCGCCTCCTGGAGGACCGCCAGTTCGGTGATCCGGTCCGCGGCGTCGTAGGTCGCCACCGGGGTCAGCGAGTTGACGCCGGCGGTCTGAAGCCAGGAGCGCGACCACGAGGTCATGTCCCGCCCGGACGTCTCGGCCAGCACCGAAAGCAGGTCGCCCAGCCGGGTGTTGCCGTACGCGTGCTTCTTGAAGTAGCGCCGTGCGCCCTCCAGGAACGCGTCCCGCCCCACGTACGCCACCAGCTGCTTGAGCACCGAGGCGCCCTTGGCGTACGTGATGCCGTCGAAGTTCAGCTTGGCGTCCTCCAGGTCACGGATGTCGGCCGTGATCGGGTGCGTGGACGGCAGCTGGTCGGCCCGGTAGGCCCAGGACTTGCGGTTGTTGGCGAAGGTGATCCAGCCGTCCTCGAACCGGGTGGACTCCACCATGGCGAAGACGCCCATGAAGTCGGCGAAGGACTCCTTGAGCCACAGGTCGTCCCACCACTGCATGGTGACGAGGTCGCCGAACCACATGTGCGCCATCTCGTGCAGGATGACGTTGGCCCGACTCTCGTACGCCGCCTTCGTCACCTTCCCCCGGAAGATGTACTCCTCGCGGAACGTGACACAGCCCGGGTTCTCCATCGCGCCGAGGTTGTACTCGGGCACGAAGGCCTGGTCGTACTTGCCGAACGGGTACGGGTAGTCGAAGTTGTCGTGGAAGAAGTCCAGGCCCTGCTTGGTGATCAGGAAGATGTCGTCGGCGTCGAAGTGCCGGGCGAGCCCCTTGCGGCACATCGCGCCGAGCGGGATGTCCAGCGTCGTGCCGTCGTCGAGCGTACGGCTGTAGGAGTCGGTCACGTAGTGGTACGGACCGGCGACGACCGCCGTGATGTACGTCGAGATCGGCTCGGTCTCGGCGAACCGCCACACCCCGCCGTCACGGGACTCCTCGGCCCCGTTGCTCCAGACCGTCCACTCCTCGGGGGCCGTCACCTGGAAGCGGTAGGGAGCCTTGAGGTCGGGCTGCTCGAAGTTGGCGAAGACCCGGCGCGCGTCCGCGGGCTCGTACTGCGTGTAGAGGTAGACCTCGCCGTCCTCGGGGTCGACGAAGCGGTGCATGCCCTCGCCGGTCCTGCTGTACGCGCACTGCGCGTCGACCACCAGGACGTGCTCGCCCTCCGGCAGGTCCGCCAGGCTGACGCGCACACCGTCGAAGACGGCCGCCGGGTCCAGCGCCGTGCCGTCCAGGGTCACCGCGTTCACGGACGGGGCGATCAGGTCGGCGAACGTCGTCGCACCGGCACGCGCCGAGCGGAACCGGATCGTCGTCACCGAGCGGAAGGTCCGCGGACCGGAGGTCCGCTCGCCCTCCCCGTCCGGCCCACCGATCGCGGAACGGACGTCGAGCACGACGTCGTAGCCGTCGACGGTCAGCAGCTCGGCCCGCTCGCGGGCCTCGTCGCGGGACAGGTTCTCACCGGGCACGAGCACACTCCTTTGTGTCACCTTCGAATATTTTGATCCTCCCATGCCTGCTTCCGGCCACGCGTTCGGGAATGGCCGGGGTGTCCGGCGGTGTTCCCGGTCACAGCATGCGAACGGTCCTCATGAGGGAGAGAGATGTCCGACAACAGCACGGTGACCGGCAAGACCCCCGCCGATTTCTGGTTCGACCCGCTCTGCCCGTGGGCCTGGATGACCTCCCGCTGGATGCTGGAGGTGGAGAAGGTCCGCGACGTCGAGGTCCGGTGGCACGTGATGAGCCTGGCCGTGCTCAACGAGAGCCGGCTGGACGAGCTGCCCGACGAGTACCGCGACATGCTGGAGAAGAAGGCCTGGGGCCCGGTCCGGGTGGTGGTCGCCGCCCAGCAGAAGCACGGTGACGACATCGTCGGCCCGCTGTACACCGCGCTCGGCACCCGCTTCCACAACCAGGGCGAAGGCCCCACCCGCGAGGCGATCGTCGGCGCCCTGAAGGACGTCGGCCTGCCGGCCGAGCTCGCGGATTACGCCGACTCGGACGCGTACGACACCGAGCTGCGCGCCTCCCACCAGGAGGGCATCGACAAGGTCGGCCAGGACGTCGGCACCCCCGTCATCGCGGTGCCCGGCCCGGACGGCGAGCAGATCGCCTTCTTCGGCCCGGTCGTCACCCCCGCCCCCAAGGGCGAGGAGGCGGCGAAGCTGTGGGACGGCACGCTGCTGGTCGCTTCGATCCCCGGCTTCTACGAGATCAAGCGGACCCGGACCGCCGGTCCCAACTTCGAGTGACCGCCGGTGCCGCGGCGGGCAACGCCTGCCCGCCGCGGCACCGGGGTGCGGGGCCGCCCGGCCCCGCACCCGGCCGCCTCGGTCGTACACCGCGTCCGGCTCCGGCTGGGCTCCGGCCGAGTCAGGACGTGGGCGGCCCGTCCGGCGCTCTTCTGCCGGCAGCGCCGCGACCAGGCAGGATCCTGCGGTGCGCCCGTTGGTACGATCACGCGCCCGGTGTCGCCGAGACGCCGGCGACGCGACCACCACGGAGATATAATGCGCCGCCCCTTCATACCTGCTGCCTTTGTCGCGGTGCTCCTGTGCGCGGGCTGTTCCTCCGGCGGCGGGGACGGGGCCGGATCCGGGCCGGTGAGCGAGGCGGAGAAGCCTGCGAAAGCCGCTGCTCCGAAGACCGACCACGGGGCTGCGGTACGCGCCGCGGTGATGGCGACGAAGAAGAGCAGCGCCCGGATCGATGAGGAGATCGAGGTCGGCGACGGTACCAAACGCTTCGTCGTTTCCATCGACGGTGACTTCGACTGGGCAGGCAACCGGGGGCACCTCGGTGCCGAGCTCCGCGACGTGGACAGCCCCGGCCAGAAGTCGCCCCGGATGGAGGAGATCTTTCACGGCGGCACCGTCTACATCAGCGGGTTCTCCGAGATGGACGGTGCCTGGGGGTCGATCCGCCAGGACAAGACGGAGGCGCACTACATACTGCGCGCCCCGGCGAACGACCCCCGGCATGTCCTGGACCAGGTGGCACACATGCGCGGGGCTTCGAAGGTCGGCGAGGAGAAGGTGGACGGCGCGACCGCCGTCCACTACAGAGGCACGCTCAGCCAGGAGACCGTCACGTCGCGGATGGCCGAGGACGTACGGGCCAAGGTCGATTCCGTATGGGAGATGGACGGCGTGCCGGCCGTCGGCGTGGATGCCTGGATCGACGGGAGCGGCCGGCTCGTGCGTACCCGGCTCGAATGGCCCATGGGGGAGGCGGGTGTTGTGGCGACGATGTACCTGGCGGATCACGGGAAGGCCGTCCGGGTGGCAGCGCCGGATGCCGGGGACGTCGTTCCCATGCCGGCTCTCGGGGGCCCGCTGACCGGCTGATCCGTACCGCCGGCCGGTGCACGGGAGGCCACCGAGGTTCACGCCCTTCCAGGGGCCTTCCTCGTCCGCCGCGCGCCCGGCCGCTGTTGTGACGCCACCGTGACGCGATATGTGACCTGGGGCACAGCAGGGGCGGGCGGCCCCTGATCTTCTGGGCGCATGCGTACCGCCACCCCTCTCGCCGTGAGCGCCGCCCTCGCGAGCATTGCCCTGCTCGCCGGATGCGGGACGGAGCCGGCCGGTGGCCCGGCGGCCGCCGCCTCCTCCGCGTGCGCCTCCGCCTCGCCCGTGGCCGACCCCTCGGGCCGGACGTGGGACGGCGTGAAGCTCGTCAACCGGCTCTGCGGCCCCTCCGGGGCCCCGGTCACCGAGTTCGAGGTCACCAACACCGAGCAGGAAGCGCTCACCTTCACCCTCACGTTCAGCCTGATGAACGATTCCGGCCAGGCCATGGACACCACCACGCGCACGGTCGAGTCGGTGAAGCCCGGCCGGACCGTGCGGCGCGCCCTCGACACGGACGGCGAGCCGGTCATGGGCCGGGGGAGGCAGGCCCGCATCATCAAGGTGCGGACCGTCGCGGCGGCCGAGGCGCCCTCCGCGTCCGACGCCTGCCCGCCCTCCGGGATCCGCGTCTCGGCCGACCAGGGGGACGCGGCCATGGGGCTGCGCGTGGTGGGCCTCCACCTGCTCAACTGCGGCACGGCCGACTACGCGGTCGAGGGATATCCCGGACTCCGGCTGCTGGACGAGGACCGCGAGCCCGTGAGCGGGGTACGGATCCTCCGCGGCACCGACAAGATCTCCAGCGGGATCGGTGGCGACGCCGCCCCGGTGGCCGTCACGCTGCGGCCGGGCGAGTCCGCGCGCGCCACGCTGGCGTGGCGCAACACCACCGGCGCGGGCGACGCGGTGAACGCCCCGTACGTCAGGGTCACGGCGAAGCCCGGCGCCGCGCCCGTGACGGTGACCCCGGAACTCGACCTCGGAACCACGGGCCGGCTCGGCGTCGGCCCCTGGACGAAGGACGACACCTCGGCCCGGTGAACTCCCCGGAGCCCCCGCCCGCACAGCAGAGGGCCCCCCGCGAGTCACGTCCTCGCAGGGGGCCCTCCTTCATCCGCCTGCCCGGTGAAGGCTGAGAAGACGATCACGAGGCAGGACGTTCTCGGCGCGCCGGGGCTCAGGGCGCGAGCAGCAGCACGTTCACGCGCTCCCTGGCGGCCGCGTAGCGCTTCGCGACGTCCTGCCAGTTGACGACGCGCCACATCGCCTCGATGAAGTCGACCTTCTGGTTCTTGTACTGGAGGTAGAAGGCGTGCTCCCAGGCGTCGAAGACCAGAACGGGCACCGAGCCCTGGCCGACGTTGCCCTGGTGGTCGTAGACCTGCTCGACGATCAGCTTCCCGCTGACCGGCTCGTAGGCGAGGACGCCCCAGCCGGAGCCCTGCGTGGTGGCCGCGGCCTTCGTCAGCTGGGACTTGAAGCCCGCGAAGGAGCCGAAGGAGTCGGTGATCGCGTCCGCGAGGTCGCCGACGCCGTCCGCCGCGAGGGGCTCGCCGCCGCCGTCGCCGGTCATGTTGTGCCAGTAGATCGAATGCAGGATGTGGCCGGAGAGGTGGAACGCCAGGTTCTTCTGGAGCCCATTGACGGCCCCCCAGGCCTCCTTGTCCCGCGCCTCCGCCAGCTGCTCCAGGGTGTCGTTCGCGCCCTTCACGTACGCGGCGTGGTGCTTGTCGTGATGGAGCTCGATGATCTGCGGATTGATGACAGGTTCGAGCGCCGCGTAGTCGTAGGGGAGTTCCGGAAGCGTGTACGTGGCCATGATGCGAACCCTCCAGCTGCTGCACTGTTGTTGTTGCAATCTATACGCAAGAGCAGGCTAACAGCAGGAAGAGGTGTGGGGATCAGTCCTTCGGCCCAGGACCACGGTCCGGAACCGCTCCCGCGCACACGAAAAAGCCGGGCGGGCCGGAGTGTTCCGGCCCGCCCGGCTTCCTTCGCGCAGCGGGGTTACTCGTCCGCCGCCGCGGAGCGCCGCTGCCGTACGACGCCGACCGCGATCAGGACCGCCGTCAGCGCGCCCGTCGCCACCAGCTGGTCACGGGTGTCGGGCTGGCGGAGCATCAGGAGGAAGATGCCGGCCATGGCGAGGAGCGCCACCACTGTCAGGCCCGGGAAGAGCCACATCCGTACCACCAGCCTCTCGGGCGCCTCGCGTTCCAGCCGGGTGCGCAGGATGAGCTGGGAGACGGCGATGAAGATCCAGACGACGAGGATCACCGCGCCGATCATGTTGAGCAGCCAGGGGAACACGTCGTCGGGCCGCCAGTAGCTCAGCAGCACACACAGGAAGCCGAACACCGACGAGACCAGGACCGCCGTGCGCGGCACCCCGGAGGTGACCCGGCCGAGGCGCTTCGGGCCCTGGCCCCGGGCGACCAGGGAGCAGGCCATGCGGGAGGCGCCGTAGATGTTGGCGTTCATCGCCGAGAGCAGGGCGATCAGGATGACCACGTTCATGATCTCCGCCGCGCCGCTGATGCCGAGGTGGTCCAGGGCCGCGTAGAACGGGCCCACGTCCACCACCTCCGGGTCGTCCCACGGGACCAGCGTGACGATGACCGCCATCGACCCGACGTAGAACAGCGCGATCCGCCACATCGCCGTCCGCACGGCCTTCGCGACACCCCGTACCGGGTTCTCGGACTCCGCCGCGGCGATGGTCACGGTCTCCAGACCCCCGTACGCGAAGACGGAGGCGAGCAGGCCGATGACCAGCCCCTCGGAGCCGTTCGGCATGAAACCGCCCTCGCCGCTGAGGTTGGCGTTGCCCGGGGCGTCCGTGCCCGGGAGCACGCCGAGGATCGCCAGCACGCCCAGCACCAGGAACAGCGTGATCGCGGCGACCTTCAGCGCGGCGAACCAGAACTCGAACTCACCGAACTTCGTCACCGAGGCCAGGTTCGTCCCCAGGAACACCACCATGAACAGCGCCACCCAGGCCCACTCCGGGGTCCCGGGCAGCCAGCCGGTGACGATCTTGGCGGCGCCGATGCCCTCCAGGCCGACGGCGACACAGAGCAGTACCCAGAACGCCCAGCCCGCCGTGAACCCCGCCCACGGCCCGATCGCCCGCTCGGCGTGGACGGAGAACGAACCGGAGGCCGGATTGGCCGCCGACATCTCGCCGAGCATGCGCATCACGAGCATGACCAGCAGCCCGGAGATCGCGTAGGCGATGACGATCGAGGGTCCCGCGGCGGCGATGCCCGCTCCGGAGCCGACGAACAGTCCGGCGCCGATGACACCGCCGAGGGCGATCATCGACAGATGGCGCTGCTTGAGTCCGTGGGTGAGGGCCGAGTCGCTTCCGGTGCCGGAGGCGGCGGCCGGGGAGCCTGTGGGGGGAGGCGCGGAGGTCCGAGACATGGACGAGCTCTGTTCGGTAGGTGGGACGGGGAAGGGGGACGTGGTGGGGGTGTGTGGGGGGATGTGCGCCCAGTCTGAACACGCACACCGTTCACGGGGAACGGCCGTCCGCTATACGGGCACCAGGCTCACACAAGGCTCACACCCGGACCCGGCGGGTTGGCCGCCCCATCAACCGGACCTTTAGAGGGAATTCACAGTCATCGCTTCGAAGGTGTTCCCCCGAGGCAGGGGAGAACCCGCCCCCACCTCAGTGACGAGCATCACGCCTCGGCGTGATTGCGCGCCGTCCTTTGTGTGAACCCCACCAATCCCTCAACCGCCGCTTTGTCGGCCGCTGATGGTGATCCGGCGATGCCCCGTCGGCTAACGTCGGCCTCAGTCTGTCCCCACCTGCCCTCACCCCGCGGAGTCCCGATGAGTACTGCTGCCGCCGCCCCCGTCCGTACCGGAGCGGTCCTCGCCGACCTGCTGCCCGCCGCCCGGCACCGCTATGCCGTGGACACCGCGCTGGTGCTCGGCGGTGCCGCGCTGACCGGCATAGCCGCCCAGATCGCCGTTCCGGTCCCGGGCTCCCCGGTCCCCGTCACCGGCCAGACCTTCGCCGCGCTCCTGGTCGGCACCGCGCTCGGCGCCCGCCGGGGCTTCCTGGCGCTCGCCGTGTACGCGCTGGTCGGCATGGCCGGCGTGCCGTGGTTCTCGGCCGGCAGCTCCGGCGCCGGCGGTGCCTCCTTCGGCTATGTGCTCGGCATGCTCCTCGCCGCCACCGTCGTCGGCGGTCTCGCCCGCCGGGGCGGCGACCGCTCCGCGCTGCGCACCGCGGGCACGATGGTGCTCGGCTCGGCGATCATCTACTCGGTCGGCGTGCCCTACCTGGCGCTGTCCACCGGCATGTCGGCGAGCGCCGCGATCGCGGCCGGCCTGACGCCGTTCCTGCTCGGCGACGCGCTGAAGGCCGCGCTCGCCATGGGCGCGCTGCCGGCGTCCTGGAAGCTCATCGGCCGTCGCGGCTGATCGCGCGACTCCCTCCGAAGAGGCTCGCCGGGTCGCATCGCGACAGCAGACCGGCGAGCCTCTCGCGTCCGCGGATGATCAGCCGCGGGCGGACCCGGCCGGGGCGGCACCGCGGCGCCTGCGCGCCTCACGCACCAGCGAGAAGGCCACCACCAGCACCGCGACCAGCAGCGAGAGCAGCACCTGCTCGCGCCCGGCGTCGTCGGTCAGCATGTAGACCAGCACGAACGAGATCATCGCGATGGTCGCCCAGGTCAGGTACGGGAAGAGCCACATCCGTACCACCAGCTTCTCGGGCGACTCGCGCAGGATGATGCCGCGCATCCGCAGCTGGGTGAAGCAGATGACCAGCCAGACGAACAGGGCGACCGCGCCGGAGGAGTTCAGCAGGAACGCGAAGACGGTGTCGGGCCACTGGTAGTTGAAGAAGACGGCGACGAAGCCGAAGACGACGGAGGACAGGATCGCCGCCTGCGGCACGCCCCGCTTGTTGGTCCGGGCGAACGCCTTGGGCGCGTCGCCGCGGCCGCCGAGCGAGAACGCCATCCGGGAGGCCGTGTAGAGGCCGGAGTTGAGGCAGGACAGCACGGCCGTCAGCACGATGACGTCCATCACCTGGCCGGCGTGCGGGATGCCGATGACATCGAGCGCCGCGACATAGCTGCCCTTGTCGAGGATCGACGGGTCGTTCCACGGCAGCAGCGTCAGTACGACGAAGACCGAGCCCAGGTAGAAGACCGCGATCCGCCAGATGACGCTGTTGGTGGCCTTCTGCACGGCGCGCTGCGGGTTCTCGGACTCACCGGCCGCCAGCGTCACGATCTCGCTGCCCATGAAGGAGAAGACGACCATCAGCACCCCGGTGAGGATCGCGCCCGGACCCTCGGGGAAGAAACCGCCGGTGTCGGTGAGATGGGACAGCCCCGATCCGGCATGGTCCGAGCCGGGCAGTATGCCGAAGACGGCGAGCAGGCCGACGATCACGAACGCGCCGATCGCGACCACCTTGATCCCGGCGAACCAGAACTCGAACTCACCGTACGAACCGACCGAGACCAGATTCGTCGCGGTCAGCACCAGCATCACGATCAGGGCCCAGCCCCACTGCGGCACGCCCGGCACCCAGCTCTCCAGGATCTTGGCACCCGCCGTGGCCTCGACGGCGAGCACCACGACCCAGAAGAACCAGTACAGCCAGCCGATCGAGAACCCGGCCCAGCGGCCCAGTGCCTGGTCGGCGTAGGTGGAGAAGGAGCCCGATGCGGGGCGGGCGGCCGCCATCTCGCCGAGCATCCGCATCACGAGGACGACCATCAGGCCGACCAGCGCGTACGACAGCAGAATGGCCGGTCCGGCGGCGGCGATGCCGGCCCCGGAGCCCACGAACAGGCCCGCGCCGATCACACCGCCGATCGCGATCATCGAGAGGTGACGGTTCTTGAGACCGGCCTGGAGCCCGTCCGGGGACTCCGTCCGGTCCGAAGGGTCCGGCCCGTCGGGCTGTCCGCCCGGCCCTGCGAGAGTCGTCTGCGACGTCATGGATCGAATCCTTACGTTTTCGGATCACTCGGTTGCGTGCGCCGGCAGCCCCGCGGCGGCGGAACGGCAGGCAAGGCGTCGAAGCCCGGTGAACCCCGAAACCGGAACCCATACCTCCGGTTTTTGGCCGGAACGTTGCCTCGATGGCATCGCACACACGGGGTCCGCGCATCGGGGCGACACCGCACCCCGTCGTCGGCTACCCGGAGTCGCTCGTGCCACACTCCTCACATGCGCGTGTACCTCGGATCCGACCATGCCGGTTACGAACTCAAGAACCACCTCGTCGGGTGGCTCAAGGCCCAGGGCCACGAAGTCGTCGACTGCGGCCCCCACATCTATGACGCCCAGGACGACTACCCGCCGTTCTGCCTGCGCGCCGCCGAGAAGACGGCCGCGGACCCCGACAGCCTCGGCATCGTGATCGGTGGCTCCGGCAACGGCGAGCAGATGGCCGCGAACAAGGTCAAGGGCGTCCGCGCCGCACTCGCCTGGAGCGAGCAGACCGCCGCGCTGGGCCGCGAGCACAACAACGCCAACGTGGTCTCCATCGGCGGCCGGATGCACACGGTGGAGGAGTCCACCAAGTTCGTCGAGATCTTCCTCGCGACCCCGTACTCGGGCGAGGAGCGTCACACCCGCCGCATCGAGATGCTCACGGAGTACGAGAACACTGGCGAGCTCCCCCCGATCCCGGCCCACCACCCGCAGCAGGGCTGACCGCCCCCACCCCTGTGCCGCCGGTACCCCCGGCGGCACAGCCATGTCGCCGAGGAGAGCCGCAGCCGTGCCCGAGGGCCACACCATCCACCGCCTCGCGGACGACCACCGGGACCGGTTCGCCGGGTGGCCGGTGCGGGTGAGCAGCCCGCAGGGGAAGTTCGCCGACAGCGCCGCCCTGCTCGACGGCCGGGTGCTGGACGGGGCGGACGCCCACGGCAAGCACCTCTTCCTCGGCTTCGAGGCCACCGGCTGGATCCATATCCACCTCGGCCTGTTCGGCAAGCTCGGATTCGGTACGGTTCCGGCCCCGCCGCCCACCGACACGGTCCGGCTGCGCCTCCTGAACGACGAACACCACGCGGATCTGCGCGGCCCCACCACCTGCGCCCTGATCACCGACGCGGAGAAGCGCGCGATACACGACCGGCTGGGCCCCGACCCGCTGCGCCCCGGCGACGACGGCGAGCGGGCCTGGCAGCGGATCTCCCGCAGCCGGATCACCGTGGCCGCCCTGCTGATGGACCAGAAGGTCGTCGCCGGCGTGGGCAACGTGTACCGCGCTGAGGTGCTGTTCCGGCACGGCATCGACCCGTACCGGGCCGGCAAGGACCTCACCCGCCGCGAGTGGGACGCGATCTGGGCGGACCTGGGCACGCTGATGCGCGAGGGCGTACGGAACAACCGCATCGACACCGTGCGCCCCGAGCACCTGCCCGAGGCGATGGGCCGCCCGCCGCGCGTGGACGACCACGGCGGCGAGGTGTACGTCTACCGCCGCGCCCGCCAGGCCTGCCACATCTGCGGCGCGGAGATCCGTACGGCTGACCTGGCGGCCCGGAACCTCTTCTGGTGCCCGGACTGCCAGGCCGCCTGAGCGCTGTGCCGCGGGCCCCGGCGGACCGGGGCGCCGCGGGACACCGCGCCGCCGAGCAGGCTGGACCTTCGAAGAACGCCCTAGAACCCCTGCGGCAGCCACGGCGCCACGTCGGACAGGAACGCCGACGACGCCTCCGCCACCGCACCCGCCCGCAGCTCCCGTACCCGCCCCGCCAGCGCCAGCGAGCCGAGCGCCTCACCGCCCAGGTAGGCGGAGCCCAGCTCCCGTACCGAGAGCGCCAGATCGGCCTCGTCCTCGGTGCGCCTGCACGTCGCGGCCCCCTTCGCGTCGGCCGTCAGGCGCCAACGCCCCGCGTTCCACGGGCAGAAGCTGTCCTCGACCTCCAACACCACGTCCAGCGGGCCCCGGTAGGTCCGCGCCTCCAGCGCGGCGCCCACGTCCACCATCCGCACATAGAGCGAGTCCCGCTGCCGGATGTCGCAGCGCCGCACGTCCGACACCAGGTGCAGCACCGCGTCGTCCACCGGCCGGTTCCGCGCCTCGACCGTGCACGTCAGGTCGATCTCGAACAGGAAACGCCACAACGCCGCGTACGCCGCCGGGTCCAGAGCCGCCAGGTCTCTCACCAGGATGCGCCCGTTGGGTCCGGCTTTCTCCCATGCCGGCTTGATGTGGTAGTTCGTATAGCCGACGACCTCGCCGTCCCGTTCGGCCAGCAGGCACTGAAGCACCGAGCCGCCCTGGCGCGTACTGGCCGGGTCGAGCAGCGACTTGCGCTCCCAGCCGGGACCGTGGGCCGGGGTGCCGGGACGTCCCGCCACCAGGCGCTCGTACACGCTCTCGCAGGCCGCGACCGCCTCGTCCTTCTTCGCGTACCGCAGCCGGATCTCGTCGGTGCCCTCGGGCAGGCTCAGCCGCACCCGGTCCGTGTCTATCTCCACGGACATCTGGCGGCTGGCCGCGCCGTACCCGAAGCGGCCGTAGATCGCGGGCTCCGACGCGGTCAGCACGGCGATCGGCTCACCCAGTGCCCGGAAGTCGTCGAGCTGGCGGCGCATCATCGAGGTGAGCAGGCCGCGCCTGCGGTGCGTGGACGCGACGCTCACCATCGTGACCCCGCCCGCCGGCACCAGCGCCCCGCCGGGCACGGCCACCCGGAAGCTGAACGCCCCCGCCGTCGCGACCACGTCGTCGCCGTCCCAGATCCCGATCGACCGCTCGAACTCGGTCAGGGACCGGTACTGATCCCGCTCTTCAGGAGTCTCCGGGTCCCCTCCGAACGCGAGCTCCAGACACTCGAACCACTCGTTCCATTCGGACGGCTGCAACACACGGAGCTCTGTAGTCATATGCCATGCCTACCAGGGCTTCGGCGGCCTGGCGAACCGATTTCGAACGCATTGTCACAGGGGTCCCCCTGCACCGGAGCCCGCAGGGTGGATAAGGTCCCCGCAATGGCACGACGCGCAGGAGCAGAGACGTACCCGGCCCGATTGAGGAAATCGGCGCACCGGGTACGCACCACGCTGCGCAGATCCGGGGTCGACTACTTCCGGGGAGACGGGTCGGACTGGATCGCGCTGGCCGGGCTGCTGCTGACCATCCCGGCCATCACCTGCGGCACCCTGCTGAACCCGGTGTGGTGCTCGCCCACCGTGCTCGTCCTGCCGATCGTGGCTGGCGGCCTGCTGCTGCGGCCCGCCAGCCTGCTCGGCCTGTACGCGACCGCCGCCGCAGCCCTGATCGTGGAGGCCCTCCAGCTCGGTCCGTACGAGGACGGCCCGGCCCGGGTCACCCCCGGCACCGTACTGACGGTCGCGGCCTGCGGATTCCTGGGCCTGATCCTCGCCCAGTTCCGCGCCAGGGTCGGTGTGCCGTGGCGGCGCGGCGGCACCATGCTCTTCGACCTGCGTGAACGCATCCGGGTCCAGAGCGCGCTGCCCCGCCTTCCGCAGGGCTGGCACCGCGAGATGGCGCTCCGCCCGGCGGGCGGCCAGTCCTTCTCGGGGGACTTCGTCGTCGCGGCCCGTACCAACGGCGGCCGCACCCTGGAGGCCGTGCTCACCGACGTCTCCGGCAAGGGCATGGACGCCGGCTCCCGGGCGCTGCTGCTCTCCGGCGCCTTCGGCGGACTCCTCGGATCGCTGCCACCGCACAGCTTCCTGCCCGCGGCCAACGGCTATCTGCTGCGCCAGGACTGGGACGAGGGCTTCGCCACGTCGATCCATCTGGTGCTGGACCTGGAGTCCGGTGACTACGAGCTCCTCTCGGCAGGCCATCCGCCCGCCCTCCAGCTCCACGCCGGCAGTGGCCAGTGGGAGGAGAAGGCGGCGGAGGGCCCGCTGCTCGGGGTGTACGACGGGGCGGAGTTCGAGGCCGCGAAGGGCCATCTGGCCCCCGGTGACGTCCTGATGCTGTTCACCGACGGACTGGTGGAGGCCTCCGACCGTGACATCGCGGAAGGCATCGACCGGCTGACGGGCGAGGCCGACCGCTATGTCGCCACGGGCTTCGAGGGCGCGGCCTGGCACCTCATCGAGGCCTGCGCCAAGGACGTCAACGACGACCGGGCTCTGCTGCTGTTGTCACGCAAATCCTGAACCATGCGTAACCGGTTCGAACCGGACGTTCGTCAACATGGGTACGCCCGTCACCGGATCGGGATCGGAACCGTTTCGCGCGCGCCGGGCAGGAACCGGGCCAGCCAGTGCGAGCGCCCGGCGGCCAGGGGGGCCAGGACCGCGAGGACGAGCACATAGCCCGCGATGAACGGGGAGAGCCGTTCGTCCAGACCCGCTACCGCCGCCATCGTGGCGAGGATCAGGGCGAACTCGCCGCGCGCCACCAGGGTCGTGGAGATGTTCGCCGTGGCCTGCGGGCCGAATCCGTACACCTTGGCGGCGGCGAGCCCGGCCACGACGTTCATGGCGAGCGTCACAGCCACGGCGGCCAGGACCGGCCAGAGCACGGTCGGCAGATCGCCGGGGTTGATGGAGAGGCCGAACGCGAAGAAGAAGATCGCGCCGAAGGCGTCGCGCAGCGGGTGGACCAGCTTGAGGATGCGTTCCCCCGAGGTCGTGCTGCCGAGCATGAGCCCCACCATGAAGGCGCCGATGGCGTCCGCGACCCCGAACCACTCGGAGATGCCGGCCACGAGGACGGCGGCACCGAGGAAGGAGATGACGAGTAGTTCGTCGTCCCGGGTGTTGATGAGCTTGCCGATGACCTTGGTGCCGAACCGGGCGGCCAGCGCGAGGATCAGCAGGAATCCGAAGGCCTTGCCGCCGTCGACCGCGGCCGAGGCGAGGCTGTCGGCGCCCGAGAGGATGGGCTGGAGAGCCGCCAGGTACAGAGCCAGGAACACGTCCTCGACGACGATGATGCCGAGGATCGGCTTGGTCTCCGGATTGCCGATGCGGCCGAGATCCACCAGGACCTTGGTGACGATGGCCGACGACGATATGCCGAGCACCCCGGCGAGGACCAGCGCCTCCGAGGTGCCCCAGCCGAGCGCGAAGCCGAAACCGAGTCCGGCGCCGACGTTGAGGGCGAGGTAGGTGCCGCCCGCGACCGCCATCTTGCGGCCGCCCGCCTTGAGGTCGTCGAGGTGGAACTCCAGGCCGAGATAGAAGAGCAGCAGCACGAGACCGAGTGCGGAGAGCATCTCCAGGTCGTGCGGGTCGGCGACGAGGACGATGCCGGGGGTGTGCGGGCCGAGCAGGATTCCGGCCAGGATGAACAGGGGGATGGTCGGCAGTCCGATGCGGCTGCCGACGCGGGCGAGGATGGCGGCGGCCAGGAAGGCGCCGCCCATGGCGATGAGCGTGTCTGCGTGTCCGATGAGCTTGATCCTTCGCTGGGTCAAGAGAGCGTCAAGAAATCGTCAGTAATTAGTTTACCGAACGATTGACGTTGCAACTATGCCCGCCCTGGTGGACTCACGACGACGGGCGGGCGACGAAGGACGGGCGACGAAGGCGGCAGCCGGCGGGGGAGGGGGTGGGAGTGTCCGCTCGTAGGCTCAGGTCATGACCGCATCACGCGCACAGCTGACCCTGGCCGAAGTCGAGGCCATCGCCCGCGAGGCCCATGCCGCGCAACGGGACAAGGCGGGCAGGCCGTACGGCGAACACCTCGCGGCCGTCGCGGAGGGGGTGCGGGCCCGGGGCGGAAGTGACGAGCAGATCGCCGCGGCCTGGCTGCACGACGCGGTCGAGGACGACGCGCTGTCGGAGCGGTGGCTGGCCGGGGCCGCGCTGCCGAGGCAGGTCAAGGACATGGTCCTGGCCGTCACCAAGCGGGACGGCGAGGACCTTCACGCGTACTCCCGGCGCATCCTGGCCACGCCCGGCGCCCTGCTGATCAAGGAGGCCGACCTCGCGCACAACGCCGACCCGGCCCGCCTCGCGGTGCTGGAACCGGCAACCCGTACCCGGCTGACCGAAAAGTATGCGCTGGTACGGGGGGTGCTCGGGCTCGCAGCCCCGCATTCGCCCACCGAGCGTCGGGATTGAGCCAACACGTCGGAGCCCGGCCCATGAACGGGCCGGGCTCCGACGTGTCCGGTGTGTGTCCGATGCGTCCGTTGTCCGGTGGCGGAGCCGCGGACTCAGAGCTTCGCGGACTCCCGCCGGAACGCCCAGTTCATGTCAGGCTCGGTCACGCACCGCAGGGCGCGCCGTACCGGTGGCGTGCACATCAGGGTCACCCCCGTCGAGGCGACGACGGTGACCAGCACCAGACCGGTCGGCGAGATCAGCCAGTCGTTCCGGTCGAAGAGGCCGGAGTATTCGGCGCCCTTCACCATGAACCCGTGCAGCAGATAGCCGCAGATCGTGCCGGCGCCGAGCACCGTGAACCACATGCGGCGCCGGGGAACCCAGGACAGGAACCCGGCGGTGAGCAGCGTCGCGCACGCGAACAGGGTGAGCGTCATCACCGCGCCCGACCACCATGGCGCGCCCAGGTCCTGGGCGGCGTAGTCACGCAGGAACCAGTCCGTCGTCATCCGGGGCGCCAGCCAGTAGGCGAGGGCCAGCGCGGCGGCGAACAGCGGCAGAGCCAGCATCCGCACCTCGCGGCGCTGCACCAACTGGAAGTGCTCCGGCTTGAGTTGGAGCCCGAGTACGAAGAAGGGGAGGAACTGCAGTACGCGCGGCAGGTCGAGGTGCTCGGTGATGCCGGGGGTGGCCGAGGCGAGGGCGGCGATGACCAGGGAGACCGTCAGCGGGTAGCGCATGCTGCGCCACAGCGGGGTGGTGAGCCGCCAGATGAACAGGGCGATCAGGAACCAGGCGAGGTACCAGGGGTCGGTCAGGCTGATCGGGGTGTCGGGTTCGCCGTTCGCGTACCGCCGGAACAGCGTGTAGGCCGTCTCGAACACCACGTACGGCACGGCGACAGTGGTGATCAGGCGCTTCGCCTTGGCCGGGCTCATGTCGAACGAGCGTGAGAAATAGCCGGAGATGATGATGAAGGCCGGCATGTGGAAGGTGTACGTGACCATGTACATCGCACGGGCGGTCCTGCTCCCGTCCATGACCGGCACCCATGAGTGGGCCACCGCGACCAGCACGATGGCCAGGTACTTGGCGTTGTCGAAATAGGCGTCACGCCTCGTCGGGGCCGGCGCCTTCGCGGGTGGGCCGGGTGACGGCACCGGACCGTCGGCCGTGGCCACCGCTGCTTTGTGTCTGGGCTCCGACTCCTGGGTCGTCGGTGGGATCGTGGCCCTCTGGAATACGTTCGGAGCTTGGAACATCTCAGGCACCCTAGACGCCTCGATTGCCATTCGTAAAACTGCCGTCGGATATTGCGTGTTCCCGTTCGAATGAATGCCAAACCATCGAAAACTGTCCGGTATGCACGCGTTAATCCCCCTTAAATGGCGCGTATCGACAAGTAGTTGAAGAGCGTGAATTACGTCTCGCTCGGGCGTCGGAATTGCCTGTGAATGAACTGTGGGGATATAGAAACGATCACCGTTGCAAGGGGTCGGGCATAAGGAGTCCCGCCGTCGGGCACTCGGTCGCGGGGGGCCCCGGCCCGCCGGCCCGGGGGGCCCCCCCCCCGGCCGGGCAAAGGCGGGGGGCGCCGGGGGGCCGGGGGGGGGCACATCCGCCCCCCCGCGGGGGCCCCGGGGGGGGGGCCCCCCGGGCCGGGGGGCCGGCCCCCCCCGCGACCGAGTGCCGTCAAGTGCCGGGCGCACAGGGGGCGCAGGGGGCGCAAGATGGCGCGATATCGACAGGTCGATTCGTCAGCCTGCAGCGACCACAGGGGAGTTGGTGGCACGATGGATGTCCACGGAGGCGTGCGCGACCGCACACCTCCGGGCCGGCAAGGCGGACCGACCGAGGGTGTGAGCAATCGTGGCCATTTCGCTGTCTGTGGTGCTTCTTTTGGCGATCATCCTGGTGGTCCTGATCCGAGGCGGCTCCATCAAGGCCGGACCCGCGGTCGTCGCGGTGCTCTTCGGCTTCTTCCTGGCATCGACCGGCATGGCGCCCTCGATCCAGAAGTTCATGGACTCGATAGCGCAGAGCATCAACCAGATCAGCTTCTGACCGGGCGCCCGTCTCTCCCGCGCGTCCGCGCGGGGGAGCGGCCCGGGACCGGATACGCGAAAGGCCCGGTCCGGCGGACATCCCCGAGGGGATCCGCCGGGCCGGGCCCGAAGCATGGAGCGGGCGACGGGAATCGAACCCGCGTAGCTAGTTTGGAAGACTAGGGCTCTACCATTGAGCTACGCCCGCATACAGCACACCCCAGGTCACGGGGACCGAGGTACGAGAAGCATCGTAGCGGGTCGCGGGTGCTGTCCGCACACCCCATGGCCCCGCGCGGCTTCCGGTCCGGCGGCGGCCGCACAAAGCGTCCGACGCACTGCCCGTCTGCATGTACCCTACGTGTCGCACCGACGGGGTGTGGCGCAGCTTGGTAGCGCGTCCGCTTTGGGAGCGGAAGGTCGTCGGTTCGAATCCGGCCACCCCGACCACCGGCAAGATCGCGTTGTGGGAGTTCTCCCCCTTGCCGTTACTATGCAAAATGCGTGCCCGTGTGTCTGATGTACCGGGCTCGGTCCGCGAAGCCGCCTCCTGTGCGGTGGAGCAGAACCCCAAGAAGTCAGCCACCAAGGAGACCGAACCGTGAAGAGCGCCGTGGAGACCCTGAACCCGACCCGGGTTCGGCTCAGCATCGAGGTGCCCTTCGAGGAGCTCAAGGACAGCCTCGACGCGGCGTACAAGAAGATCAACCAGCAGGTCACGGTGAAGGGGTTCCGCAAGGGCAAGATCCCCAACCGGGTCATCGACCAGCGGTTCGGCCGCGGCGCGGTGCTGGAGGAGGCCGTCAACGACGCGCTCCCGAAGTTCTACACCGAGGCCGTCAACGAGGGTGAGCTCAACGTCCTCGGCCAGCCGGAGGTCGACATCAAGGAGCTGAAGGACGGCGAGCTGCTCTCCTTCACCGCCGAGGTTGACGTACGCCCCGAGATCGAGATCCCGGACTACTCCGGCATCGAGGTCACCGTCGACGCCCTTGAGGTCAGCGACGAGGACGTCGAGAAGGCCGTGGAGCAGCTGCGCGAGCGCTTCGCCTCGACCAACCCGGTCGAGCGCGCCGCCGCCGAGGGCGACGTCGTGACGATCGACCTGCAGGCCAAGGTCGAGGGCGAGGTCCTCGAGGACGGCATCGCCGAGGGTGTCTCGTACACCATCGGTTCCGGTGAGCTCCTCGAAGGCATCGACGACGCCGTCACCGGCCTGGAGGCGGGTGGCGAGGCCACCTTCACCTCTCAGCTGAAGGGCGGCTCCGCCGAGGGCAAGGACGCCGAGGTCACCGTCAAGGTCACCGCCGTCGCCGCCCGCGAGCTCCCCGAGCTGGACGACGACTTCGCCCAGATGGCCAGCGAGTTCGACACGCTGGAGGAGCTGAAGGCGGACAGCCGCAAGCGCCTGGAGAACACCAAGCAGTACGACCAGGCCACCCAGGCCCAGGAGCGCGTCCTGGAGGAGCTGCTGAAGCTCGCCGAGGTCCCGATCCCGGAGAAGCTGCTCGCGGACGAGGTCCAGACCCGCAAGCACAACCTGGAGCACCACCAGCTCGGCCAGATGGGTCTCGACCTGGAGAAGTACCTGGAGATCCAGGGCAAGACCCTTGAGGAGTTCGAGGCGGAGACGTCCGAGCAGGCCATCAAGGGCATCAAGACCCAGTTCATCCTGGACGAGCTCGTCAACAAGGAGAAGCTGAACGTCAACCAGGAGGAGCTCACCGAGCACCTCATGCGGCGTGCGGCTTCCTCCGGCATGAGCCCCGACCAGTTCGCCCAGGCCGTCGTCGAGGGTGGCCAGGTGCCGATGCTCGTCGGCGAGGTCGCCCGGGGCAAGGCGCTGGCCGTGGTCGTCGAGGCCGCCAAGGTCGTCGACACCAACGGTGAGATCGTCGACCTGGAGGACGAGGAAGAGGCGGCGGAGGAGGCCACCGAGGTGGTCGAGGCCGCCGAGGGCACCGCCGACGCCGCCGAGGAGAAGACCGAGGCCTGAGCCTCGCGCTGAACCCGCACGACGGGCTCCGGACGCCAATGGCGTCCGGAGCCCGTCGTCGTATCGGCGCAGGTCCCCTACAACCCTTGTGCGGACTGCGGAGCTTGCGCTCCCAGCGAACAGTTGCGGAAGCGGGATGGCGTTGTCCCACCTGCGCGTTAGGGTCCATGAAGAGGAAGGGTCGGGTAGTCCCGGCCCACCCGGTACGAAGACGCTGAGACGGCCGGAGCCGTCAGAGACGAGCAGGTGGATACGTGACGAATCTGATGCCCTACGCCGCCGGAGAGCCGTCCCTCGGTGGAGGCCTCGGTGACCAGGTCTACAGCCGACTGCTCGGCGAACGCATCATCTTCCTCGGTCAGCAGGTCGACGATGACATCGCCAACAAGATCACCGCGCAGCTGCTTCTCCTTGCCGCCGAGCCGGACAAGGACATCTACCTCTACATCAACAGCCCCGGTGGTTCGGTGACGGCCGGCATGGCGGTCTACGACACCATGCAGTACATCCCGAACGACGTCGTCACCATCGGTATGGGCATGGCGGCCTCGATGGGCCAGTTCCTGCTCACCGGCGGCGCCGCCGGCAAGCGTTTCGCGCTCCCGAACACCGACATCCTCATGCACCAGGGTTCGGCCGGCATCGGCGGTACGGCCTCGGACATCAAGATCCAGGCCCAGTACCTGCTGCGCACCAAGCAGCGGATGGCGGAGATCACCGCCCTCCACTCCGGCCAGACCGTGGAGACGATCATCCGCGACGGTGACCGCGACCGCTGGTACACCGCGGAGGAGGCCAAGGAGTACGGCCTCATCGACGAGATCATCACCGTCGCATCGGGCGTTCCGGGCGGCGGCGGCACCGGCGCCTGACCCGGTCAGCACCGGATCGCGCCGTACCGCACCGCTTCTCTCTCGTATGCCGAGACACCCAGCCACAGAACGCCACCAGGATGGTGAACACCCACATGAACAACTTCCCCGGCGCGTCCGCGAGCGGCCTCTACACCGGCCCGCAGGTGGACAACCGCTACATCGTCCCGCGCTTCGTGGAGCGCACCTCGCAGGGCGTGCGTGAGTACGACCCGTACGCGAAGCTCTTCGAGGAGCGCGTGATCTTCCTCGGCGTGCAGATCGACGACGCCTCCGCCAACGACGTCATGGCGCAGCTGCTGTGCCTGGAGTCGATGGACCCGGACCGGGACATCTCGATCTACATCAACAGCCCCGGCGGCTCGTTCACCGCGCTCACCGCGATCTACGACACGATGCAGTTCGTGAAGCCGGACATCCAGACGGTCTGCATGGGCCAGGCGGCCTCCGCCGCTGCCGTGCTGCTCGCCGCGGGAACGCCGGGCAAGCGCCTGGCGCTTCCGAACGCGCGGGTCCTGATCCACCAGCCGTCCTCGCAGACCGGCCGTGAGCAGCTCTCCGACCTGGAGATCGCGGCCAACGAGATCCTGCGGATGCGGACCCAGCTGGAGGAGCTGCTGGCCCAGCACTCCACCACCCCGATCGAGAAGATCCGCGACGACATCGAGCGCGACAAGATCCTGACCGCCGAGGACGCCCTGGCCTACGGCCTGGTCGACCAGATCATCGCGACGCGCAAGAGCGCGGCCGGAGCGGCCGCCTGACGTCGGCCTCTACCCCTTGGTACGGCAGGGTCATGCGGCCCCGGCCGTGTGAACCGTGCCAAGGGGGGCCCGAACGGGGGGCCAGGCAAGGTACCGTCGGATAGAGGCACCAGGAGCCGCTGAACCAAGCGTCTCCCAGGCGAAGGGGAAGCACCTCGTGGCACGCATCGGTGATGGCGGCGACCTGCTCAAGTGCTCGTTCTGCGGAAAGAGCCAGAAGCAGGTGAAGAAGCTCATCGCGGGACCCGGTGTGTACATCTGCGACGAGTGCATCGATCTCTGCAACGAGATCATCGAGGAGGAGCTCGCGGAGACGAGCGAGGTCCGCTGGGAGGAACTTCCCAAGCCCCGCGAGATCTACGAGTTCCTGGAGGGGTACGTCGTCGGGCAGGAGCCCGCGAAGAAGGCCCTCTCCGTCGCTGTGTACAACCACTACAAGCGGGTCCAGGCCGGGGAGAACGGCGGCGGTTCGAACCGTGACGACGCGATCGAGCTCGCCAAGTCCAACATCCTGCTGCTGGGCCCCACGGGCTCGGGCAAGACACTCCTCGCCCAGACACTGGCCCGCATGCTCAACGTCCCGTTCGCCATCGCCGACGCGACGGCGCTGACGGAGGCCGGCTACGTCGGCGAGGACGTCGAGAACATCCTGCTGAAGCTGATCCAGGCGGCGGACTACGACGTCAAGAAGGCCGAGACCGGGATCATCTACATCGACGAGATCGACAAGGTCGCCCGCAAGAGCGAGAACCCGTCGATCACCCGTGATGTCTCCGGCGAGGGCGTCCAGCAGGCCCTGCTCAAGATCCTGGAGGGCACCACCGCCTCCGTACCGCCGCAGGGCGGACGGAAGCACCCGCACCAGGAGTTCATCCAGATCGACACGACGAACGTGCTGTTCATCGTGGGCGGCGCCTTCTCCGGTCTGGAGAAGATCATTGAGTCCCGGGCCGGCGCCAAGGGCATCGGCTTCGGCGCCACGATCCGCTCCAAGCGGGAGATCCAGGCGAGCGACCAGTTCCAGGAGGTCATGCCGGAGGACCTGGTGAAGTTCGGGATGATCCCCGAGTTCATCGGCCGCCTCCCGGTCCTGACCTCGGTCCACAACCTGGACCGCGAGGCCCTGCTCCAGATCCTCATCGAGCCGCGCAACGCCCTGGTCAAGCAGTACCAGCGGCTGTTCGAACTCGACGGCGTGGAGCTGGACTTCGAGCGCGAGGCCCTGGAGGCCATCGCCGACCAGGCGATCCTGCGCCAGACCGGCGCGCGCGGCCTGCGCGCCATCATGGAGGAGGTCCTCCAGTCGGTGATGTACGAGGTGCCGTCCCGCAAGGACGTCGCCCGGGTCGTCATCACGGCGGACGTGGTCCGCAACAACGTCAACCCGACGCTGGTCCCGCGCGAGCCGAGGACGATCGGCAAGGGCGACGACGGGCGGCACGAGAAGTCGGCGTAGCGGTGTCGTAGAGACATACGTAGGGGGCGCCCCGCCGGTTGATCCGGCGGGGCGCCCCTTCGCGTCGCGTGGATCAGATCTTGGTGCGGGAGGTGTTGTAGAGCTTGGCTGTGATGTCCGCCAAATCGCTCTGAGCCATTCCCTTGCCGGTCATGGAGAGGGCCACGTCCACGCCCATCACGGTACCCACGGTGCTGTAGTCGGCCCAGACGCACACGGGGAGGGTGAATTCCTTCGGCCCCTTGGCGGCGGTGCCGTCGCCCTCCTTGTTCAGCACCTTGATGTCCTGGCACTTCATGAGGGCACCCTTGAAGCCGTCCGGCGTGACGGCCTTGGCGCTGCCGACACGCTCGACATCCATTCCCTCCTCGCCCTTCGCGAACTCCGACTCCGCGACGTTGAACGCGTTGTCGATGACCTTGGCCGGGTCGGTGACGTCGCCCCAGTACCCCGAGAGCGTGATCGACTTGCCCGCGATCGGGTTGTCCTCGGTGCCCGACTGGTAATTGGCGCCCGCCTTCTGCGGGTTCTTGATGCCGAGCCCGTCGAGCTTGGTCTTCTCCTCCCCGGTCGGCGCTCCCGACTCCCCGGCGGCGCCCTGCTTCTTGTAGCCGTCCAGCGTCGCCGTCGGCGTCAGCTTGTACCCCTTGGTGGAGTCGTCGACGTCGCTGTTGCTGGCGCCGCCCGATGTCAGGAAGTACACGCCGCCCGCGATGACCGCCAGCGCCACGACGGCCACGCCGATGATCAGGCCGGTCTTCTTCTTCGGCGGGGCGGCCGGGGGGAAGCCCGGCTGCTGGCCGTAGACCGGCTGGCCGCCGTACGGGGGAGCGGGGGGCTGCTGGCCGTAGGGGCCGGGCTGCTGGGCCTGCGGGTAGCCGTAGCCCGGCTGCGGGGGCTGCTGCTGGGGCGGGACGCCCTGGGGGGCCTGCTGGGGATAGCCGTAACCGGGCTGGCCCTGCGGCTGGCCCTGTGGCGGCTGGCCGCCGTAGGGGCCCGGCTGCTGGCCGTACGGTCCGGGCTGGCCCTGCGGCGGCTGACCGCCGTACGGGCCCGGCTGGTTGTAGCTCATCTGCGGTGTCCCCTGTTCGTGATGCTTATACGTTCCGAACATCCTGACGGACGGCCCGCGGGTATGGGACACCGGGAGGCACACCGTTAGTCAACTGCCCGGGAGCGAAGTCTCGGGCTTGCTGCTCGGGTCATCACTGGCTGTGATGGGTCCCGGCCGCGTCCGGCTCTCACGCGATGAGTGTGAGGGCTGGGGCCGTTGACTGGGCCCCGCAGACCCATGCCATCCACCCTCTTCGGGTGATGTTGTGGGACGAGTTGTGGTCCGCGTGCTCGACGAAGCCGCAGGCCTTGCACGCGAAGCGGGCCTGGGTAGGCCGGTTGGTGTGTGCGGTGTGGTGGCACTGGGAGCATTCCTGGCTGGTGTACGCCGGGTCGATGTAGATCACCGGCACTCCGGCCTTCTTCGCCTTGTAGGCGATGAACGAGCCGAGCTGGGCGAAGGGCCAGGAGTGGAGCGTGGTGCGTTGGGGCTTTCTCAGCCGTGCCCGCTCGCGGATACCCGTCAGTTCTTCCAGGGCGATCCCACGACCGGTGCGTTCAGCCTCCGCCACGATCCGCTTCGAAATCCTGTGGTTGATGTCCTTGTTGCGGCGGGCTTCCTTGCCCGCGTACTTCTTCGCCCGCCGCTTCGCGGACTTCGTGCCCTTCTTCTGAAGCTTGGAGCGCAGCGCCCGGTCGTTCGTACGTTTGCGGTTGATCCGGCGCCCGGAGTGGCGCTCGCCGTCACAGGTGGCGGCGATGTTCACGATCCCCAGGTCGACCCCGACGAAGCCCACCGGGTGAGCGTTGAGGGTCTTCTCGGGGATCTCGCAGGTCGCGATCAGGAACCACTTCCCGCCCTGGCGGACCAGGTCGGACTCGCCGTGGCGGTGTCCGGCCAGCACAGCCAGCTGCTCTGCCTGCCCGGTGAACGCCATGCCCTTCAACCGGCCCGCCGTGGTCCAGATGGAGACCGTGCGGGCCTGGTGCTGCCAGGACAGCATGCGGTCGTCGTAGGGCTGGGCCGCGTTCTTGCGGAAAGTGACCGGCTTGCCCGAGACGCGGGTGTGGCGCTTGGTGCCGGGCCGGCCGTACCGGCCGGCCCGGAGGTTGGCCTTCAAGGTGGTGTAGGCGTCACAGGTCTTCTTGATCGCGTGCTGGGCGGCCTGCGCCCCCAGTCCCCAGCGTTATCTGATTTCGGTGTAGGTGTGCTTGCGCAGGCCCAGGGGGCGGTGCACGCCCTCCTCGAAGGCGACCTGTGCGGCCCAGGAAGCAGCCTCGTTGCAGACGTGCAGGGTTTCCTCAAGTGCCTTCGCCTGTACGGGCGTCGGTAGGAGTTTGACCCGCACCACCAGCTTCATGACGGCGACGCTAACACTCCTGCAATCAGTCCATATCGCCCCGATGGGAACAAAGACCCGATCTGAGGAGGGGCAGAACAATTGTCTCCACCCCCCCCACGCGCACTTGGTCTTCACCCTGAAGTACCGACGCGGCCCCTTCACCGACGAGATCCTCGTCCGATGCGAGGAGATCACGCGGGACGTCTGCACCGACTTCGGCGCTGAGCTGACCGAGTTCAACGGCGAAACCGGCCACGTCCATCTCCTGGTCCACTATCCCCCCAAGATCGCACTGTCCCGACTGGTCGGCTCCCTCGAGGGCGTCTCCGCCCGCCGACTGCGCCAGGAGTTCCCCGCCCACATCCGCCGCTACCTATGGGGCGACCACTTCTGGTCCCCGTCCTACTTCGCCGCTTCCGCCGGTGGGACTCCACTCAAAGTGATCAAGGAATACATCGAGAACCAGAAGCACCCCGGCTGAGCCCTCACGTCCGGCCCTGCCGGACCGGCCGTCCCGACGCTCCGCGCCGACTCGATTTCACCGGCTCCGCCGGTCACGACACCGCGACGCTCCGCGTCGCAACCACGGGGTGCGATTCCTCCCGGGCATGAACGCCCGGGGTTCCTCCCAAGAATCCGCTGAACAATCCGGTTTCAGTGCAGTGCTGTGACGGCCCTAAACTGTGGGGCGTGACCGAGAACGCAGCGCAGCAGCCAGCCAGCAACCCCGAACTGCCGACCCAGTACACGCCGGCCGAGGTAGAGGGGAAGCTGTACGAGCGCTGGGTAGAACGCGGTTACTTCGAGGCGGACGAGAACAGCGACAAGCCGCCGTACTCCATCGTCATCCCGCCGCCCAACGTCACCGGATCCCTGCACCTGGGACACGCCTTCGAGCACACGCTGATCGACGCCCTCGTCCGCCGCAAGCGCATGCAGGGCTTCGAGGCGCTCTACCAGCCGGGCATGGACCACGCCGGTATCGCCACCCAGAACGTCGTCGAGCGCGAGCTCGGCAAGGAGGGCAAGTCCCGCCACGACCTGGGCCGTGAGGCCTTCGTCGAGCGCGTCTGGCAGTGGAAGAACGAGTCCGGCGGCCAGATCTCCGGCCAGATGCGCCGGCTCGGCGAGGGTGTCGCCTGGTCCCGTGAGCGCTTCACGATGGACGAGGGCCTGTCCAAGGCCGTCCAGACCGTCTTCAAGCAGATGTACGACGACGGGCTGATCTACCGTGCCGAGCGCATCATCAACTGGTGCCCGCGCTGCCTGACCGCGATCTCCGACATCGAGGTCGAGTACCAGGAGGACGACGGCGAGCTCGTCTCCATGCGGTACGGCGAGGGCGACGAAACCATCGTCGTCGCCACCACCCGCGCCGAGACGATGCTCGGGGACACCGCCGTCGCCGTCCACCCCGACGACGAGCGCTACAAGCACCTGGTCGGCAAGCAGATCAAGCTGCCGCTGACCGACCGCACCATCCCGGTCGTCGCCGACCACCACGTCGACCCCGAGTTCGGCACCGGCGCCGTCAAGGTGACCCCGGCGCACGACCCGAACGACTTCGAGATCGGCAAGCGCCACGACCTGCCCTTCCTCACCGTCCTCGACGAGCGCGCCGTCATCACGGTCCCCGGCCCCTTCCAGGGCCTGGACCGGCTTGAGGCCCGCTCGGCCATCGTCGCCGCGCTGCGCGCGGAGGGCCGGATCGTCGCCGAGAAGCGGCCGTACGTCCACTCCGTCGGCCACTGCTCGCGCTGCAAGACCACCATCGAGCCCCGCCTCTCCCTCCAGTGGTGGGTCAAGGTCGCCCCGCTCGCCGAGGCGGCCGGTGACGCCGTCCGCGACGGCAAGGTCAAGATCCACCCGCAGGAGATGGAGAAGCGGTACTTCGACTGGGTCGACAACCTCCACGACTGGACGATCTCGCGCCAGCTCTGGTGGGGCCACCGCATCCCCGTCTGGTACGGCCCGAACGGCGAGGTCGTCTGCGTCGGACCGGACGACGAGGCGCCCACCGGCGAGGGCTGGACCCAGGACAGCGATGTCCTGGACACCTGGTTCTCCTCCGGCCTGTGGCCGTTCTCCACGCTCGGCTGGCCCGAACAGACCGACAGCCTCGCGAAGTTCTATCCGAACTCCGTCCTGGTCACCGGCTACGACATCCTCTTCTTCTGGGTCGCCCGGATGATGATGTTCGGCCTGTACGTCAACGACGGCGTCCCGCCGTTCGAGACGATCGTCCTGCACGGCATGGTCCGCGACGAGCACGGCAAGAAGATGTCGAAGTCCTTCGGCAACGTGGTCAATCCGCTGGACTGGATGGACAAGTACGGCTCCGACGCGCTCCGTTTCACCCTCGCGCGCGGCGCCAACCCCGGTACCGACGTCCCGATCGGCGAGGAGTGGGTCCAGGGTTCCGCGAAGTTCTCCAACAAGATCTGGAACGCCACCCGCTTCGCCCTGATGAACGGCGCGACGATCGAGGGCGAGCTGCCGTCCGCCGACGAGATGTCGGTGACCGACCGCTGGATCCTGTCCCGTCTCAACAAGACGGTCGCCGAAGTCGACGCGTTCTACGACGACTACCAGTTCTCCAAGCTCAGCGAGGCGCTGCGGCACTTCGCCTGGGACGAGGTCTTCGACTGGTACGTCGAGCTGTCCAAGACCACGTTCTTCGGCGGCGGCCGTCCGGCCGAGGTCTCGGGCCGGGTCCTGGGCGAGGTCCTCGACGTGATGCTGCGCCTGCTGCACCCCGTCGTTCCGTTCGTCACGGAAACGCTCTGGACCGCGCTCACCGGCCGGGAGTCCGTCGTCATCGCCGAGTGGCCGGGGGACAGCGGCTTCCGTGACGACGCCGCCGAGAAGGAGATCGAGCTCGTCCAGCAGGTCGTCACCGAGGTCCGACGCTTCCGTTCCGACCAGGGCCTTCAGCCCGGCCAGAAGGTCCCGGCCGAGCTCACCCTGACCGGCACCCCGCTGGCACCGCACGAGGCGGCCATCCGCCAGCTGCTGCGGCTCCAGCCGGCCGGGGACGGCTTCCACGCCACCGCGTCGCTGCCGGTCGCGGGCGCCACCGTCGCGCTCGACCTGTCCGGCACCATCGACGTCGGCGCCGAGCGCAAGCGGCTGACGAAGGACCTGGAGGCCGCCCGGAAGGAGGCCGCCCAGGCTGTCGCCAAGCTCGGCAACGAGGCGTTCCTCGCCAAGGCTCCGGACAACGTGGTCGACAAGATCCGGGGCCGGCTCACCAAGGCCGAGGCCGACATCGAGCGGATCTCCGGCCAGCTGGCCGCACTCCCGCAGGGCTGAGACGCCGCGGAGCCCCCGTCACCCTCGCAGGAGGGGGCGGGGGCTCTCGCTGTACCCGCCCCGCCGTGCCCGCTCGGCCCAAGGGCTCCGCCGTGCCCGATCCGCCGGAGGGCTCGCCCGTGCCCGCCCCGCCGGGCGCTGCGCGCGATGTCCGTGCCCATCCGTAGACTGGGCCCCGTGAGTGAGCCCCGCCCTTCCGACCGGCCCGACGCCTCCGACTCCGACGAGACCTTCGCGGAGATCGTCGACGAAGCGACCCAGCGCGACCCCGACCTGGCGGTGATCGAGGCCGGGAGCCGCACCCTGCGCGCCGCGTCAGGACCGCCGCAGGGCGACGAGGTCCCCGCCCGCCCCGCCGACCCGGAGGTGGACAAGGCGCTGCGCGCGGTGGAGCAGGAGCTCGCCGGGCGCTGGGGCGAGACCAAGCTGGAGCCGTCCGTGACGCGCATCGCCGCGCTGATGGACGTGCTCGGTGACCCGCAGCGCGCCTACCCCTCCCTCCACATCACGGGGACCAACGGCAAGACGAGCACCGCCCGCATGATCGAGGCGCTGCTCGGCGCCTTCGACCTGCGCACCGGCCGCTACACCTCGCCGCACGTGCAGTCGATCACCGAGCGGATCAGCCTGGACGGCTCCCCGATGGACCCCGAGCGGTTCATCTCCACCTACGAGGACATCAAGCCGTACGTCGAGATGGTCGACGCGCAGCAGCCCTACCGGCTCTCCTTCTTCGAGGTGCTCACCGGCATGGCGTACGCGGCCTTCGCCGACGCGCCGGTCGACGTCGCCGTCGTCGAGGTCGGCATGGGCGGCAGCTGGGACGCGACCAACGTGATCGACTCCACGGTCGCCGTCGTCACCCCCATCTCCCTGGACCACACCGACCGGCTGGGCTCCACGCCCGGCGAGATCGCGGTGGAGAAGTCCGGGATCATCAAGCAGGGCGCCACGGTCATCCTCGCCCAGCAGCCCGTCGACGCAGCCCAGGTGATGCTGAAGAAGGCCGTCGAGGTCGACGCGACCGTGGCCCGCGAGGGCATGGAGTTCGGCGTCGTCTCCCGCGAGATCGCGGTCGGCGGCCAGCTGCTGACGCTGCGCGGTCTCGGCGGCGAGTACGACAACATCTTCCTGCCGCTGTACGGCGCCCACCAGGCGCACAACGCGGCGGTGGCCCTCTCCGCCGTCGAGGCGTTCTTCGGTATCGGCGCCGAGCAGGCCGGATCGCTCGACGCCGACATCATCCGCAAGGCCTTCGCCTCGGTGATCTCACCGGGCCGCCTCGAAGTGGTCCGCTCCAGCCCGACCGTCGTCCTGGACGCCGCGCACAACCCGGCGGGCGCACGGGCGACCGCCGACGGCCTCTCCGAGGCGTTCGGCTTCTCCCGGCTGATCGGGGTGGTCGGGGCCAGTGGCGACAAGGACGTCCGAGGGCTCCTGGAAGCCTTCGAGCCGATCTTCGCCGAGGTCGTCGTCACCCAGAACTCCAGCGCCCGCGCGATGGACGCGGACGAGCTCGCCGCGGTCGCCGTCGAGGTCTTCGGCAACGACCGCGTCCAGGTCGAACCCCGGCTCGACGACGCGCTGGAGGCGGCGATCACCCTCGCCGAGGAAGAGGACGAGTACGCGGGCGCCGGGGTGCTGGTGACCGGATCCGTGATCACGGTCGGCGAGGCCCGGCTGCTCCTGGGAAGGCACTGACCCTGTGCGTACGCTCTGTGCATCGACGCTGATCGGTGAGTTCTTCGTGATCGGGTTCGCCGGACTCGTCGCGATGAAGTCCGACGACCTCACGACCGGCACGGTCTGGACGGTCTGCGGCATCGGCATGCTGCTGTCCGTGCTGCTGTGCGGGATGCTCACCCGCCCCGGGGGCGTACAGCTCGGCTGGGTGCTCCAGGTGGCCCTGGTCGCCAGTGGCTTCGTGGTCCCGGTGATGTTCATCCTCGGTGTGATCTTCGGCGCCCTGTGGTGGGCCTCCGTGCACTACGGCCGCAAGATCGACGAGGTGAAGGCCCGGTGGGCCGCGCAGGAGGCGGCGCAGGCTCCGGCCGGCACCTGAGCCCCGAGGCGGTCACGGCGGCCAAACCCGGCCGCCGGCCCGTCACCGTACCCCTGTAATCTCGCCTCACCGCACCCGCATGCCTGCAAGGAGCCGCACATGACCCAGCGCACCCTCGTTCTTCTCAAGCCCGACGCCGTCCGTCGCGGTCTGGTCGGCGAGATCGTCGGCCGCATCGAGCGCAAGGCCGGCTGGAAGATCACGGCGCTGGAGCTCCGTACGCTCGACCGCGCCACGCTGGAACAGCACTACGCCGAGCACGTCGGCCGCCCGTTCTACGAGCCGCTCGTCGAGTTCATGCAGTCCGGCCCGATCGTCGCCCTGGTGGCCGAGGGCGAGCGCGTCATCGAGGGCGTACGCGCCCTGGCGGGCCCCACCGACCCGATCGCCGCCGCGCCCGGATCGATCCGTGGCGACTTCGGCACGATCACCCGGGAGAACCTCATCCACGCCTCGGACTCCGAGGAGTCCGCAGAGCGAGAAATGAAGCTGTTCTTTCCGGGACTTTCCTGACCTCCGATCAGCCGAACAGCGCTCATGACCTGGGGCGACCGAAGTAATTCGGTCGCCCTTCGGTATAGGGTCCCCGATCGCGGGAACGCATCCCTTCGACGTAACGTCACCATGAGTGGAACGGCCACCCGTTCTGCCCAGCATGGCGAAGGACCCTCGCGCTGTGTCGGTGTTTCCGGCACTACGATGGAAGCTTCCACGCCCGCAGCGCTCATCTCGCCTACCAAAACAAGCCATCATCGCTTTCGCTTGGGAAGGCCCGACGCATCCTCATGGGGAACAAGGGGAACTCAATGTCGTTCATCGGCCGTGACATGGCTATCGACCTCGGGACTGCCAACACGCTGGTGTACGTCAGGGGGCGCGGCATCGTTCTGAACGAGCCGTCCGTCGTGGCCATCAACACCAACACCGGCGGCATCCTCGCGGTCGGTTCCGAGGCCAAGAAGATGATCGGCCGTACGCCGGGCAACATCGTCGCCGTACGGCCCCTGAAGGACGGCGTGATCGCCGACTTCGAGATCACTGAGCGGATGCTCCGCTACTTCATCCTCAAGATCCACAAGCGCCGCTACCTGGCCCGCCCGCGGGTCGTCGTCTGCGTGCCCTCCGGTATCACCGGGGTCGAGCGACGCGCCGTCATCGAGGCGTCCACGCAGGCCGGCGCCCGCCAGGTGCACATCATCGAGGAGCCCATGGCGGCGGCCATCGGCTCCGGCCTGCCGGTCCACGAGGCCACCGGCAACATGGTCGTCGACATCGGTGGCGGCACCACCGAGGTCGCTGTCATCTCGCTCGGCGGAATCGTCACGGCCCAGTCCATCCGGGTCGCCGGTGACGAACTGGACAACGCGATCATCCAGCACATCAAGAAGGAGTACTCGCTCCTGCTCGGTGAGCGCACCGCCGAACAGATCAAGATCACCATCGGTTCGGCGTTCGAGCTGGAGAAGGACGAGCACACCGAGATCCGGGGCCGCGACCTCGTCTCGGGGCTGCCCAAGACCGTGGTCATCTCCGCCACCGAGGTCCGCAAGGCCATCGAGGAGCCGGTCAACGCGATCGTCGACGCGGTCAAGACCACGCTGGACAAGTGCCCGCCGGAGCTGTCCGGCGACGTCATGGACCGGGGCATCGTCCTGACCGGCGGCGGCGCGCTCCTGCGCGGTCTCGACGAGCGGCTGCGCCACGAGACGGGCATGCCGATCCACATCGCCGAGGACCCGCTCGACTCCGTCGCGCTCGGATCCGGCAAGTGCGTCGAGGAGTTCGAGGCACTCCAGCAGGTGCTGGACGCCCAGCCCCGGCGGTAGGAACTCCACGGGCCCTCCGGGCGGACACCGCCGCTCCGCCCGGAGGATCGTTGATATACAGGCACGAACATTCCTACGAGGAAGGCACGGCCGCCGCACGTGAGGGACACACGAGAGAGCCGGCTGCTCCTGGTGCTGCTGATCGCCATCGCATTCGCACTGATCACGGTGGACATCCGAGGCGGCGAGGAGTCACCGGTGGACGGCGCCCGGCAGGCCGCCGCCACCGTCTTCGGGCCGGTGGAGAACGGCGTGGCGGCAGCGGTCGATCCGGTGGGCAACGCCATAGGGGCCGTACGCGCCTCCGGCGACCGCCACGACAAGATCGCCGCGCTGGAGAAGCAGAACGCCGAACTCAAGGCGAGGCTCGGCAGCGACGACCGCAACCGCAGCCGCGTCCGCGAGCTCGACAAGATGCTCAAGAAGTCGGACGCCGGCCAGTACGGCATCAAGGCCGCCGAAGTCATCGCCATAGGAGCGGCCCAGGGCTTCTCCTGGACGGTCACCATCGACGCCGGATCCAAGGACGGCCTCACGCGTGACATGACCGTCCTCAACGGCGACGGGCTCGTCGGCCGCGTCACCACCGTCGGCCCGGACACCGCCACGGTGCTCCTGGCCAACGACCCCGACTTCACCGTCGGCACCCGCATGGAGTCCACCGACGAACTCGGCTTCGCCACCGGCCAGGGCTCGCGCCCGCTGTCCGTCCAGTTCCTGAACGGCAAGGCCAAGGTGAAGAAGGGCGACCGCCTCGTCACGTTCGGCTCCAGCAAGGACAAGCCGTTCGTACCCGGCGTCCCGGTCGGCGAGGTCGTCCGCGTCGACCCGTCCGGCGGCGACCTGACCCGGACCGTCTACGTCCGCCCGTACGTCGGCTTCACCAAGCTCGACATCGTCGGCATCGTCGTCCAGGCACCCCGCCAGGACCCCCGCGACACGGTTCTGCCGAAGAAGGCGGCCAAACCGGCCAAGCCGAAGCCCACCCCGACCGTCACCGTCACCATCTCGCCCAACGGCGACATCGTCGACACCAACGGCAACGTGGTCGGCAACATCCACCAGAGCACGAGCCCCAGCGGCAGCCCGGACCCGAACCCCAGCGGGAACGCCACACCGAACGCCGACAACGCGGTAAACGAACAGAGGTAGAGCTGATCCCCATGCGCGTCAACCGGACTCTGCTCTCCATCGTTCTGGTCGTGATCGCCCTCGTCGTCCAGGTATCCGTACTCGCCCGGCTCCAGCTCCCCGGAGCCGTACCCGATCTGCTGCTCATGGTCGTCCTCGGACTGGCCTTCGTGTACGGGCACGTCAGCGGGGCGCTCATCGGCTTCGGCGCGGGCCTCCTCGCCGACCTGGCACCCCCGGCCGACCACGCCGCCGGACGCTACGCCCTCGTGCTCTGCGTCATCGGCTACCTCGCCGGCCTGGCCAGGCCCGAGAACGGACAGCTCAAGTCCGCGTTCGTCCCGATGGCCGTGGTCGTCGCCGCGGCGATCGGATCGACCCTGCTCTACGCGGGCGTCGGCGCGCTCGTCGGCGACACGGCGGCCCGCCATGTGGGCCTCGGCAGCCTGCTGTTCACCGCGGCCGTCTACGACCTGCTCCTGGCGCCGTTCACCGTCCCGCTGATCATGGCGGCCGCCCGACGCACGGTGAACGACCCGCTCACCGAGTCCTCCTCCGGCCGGGGCGACGCGTCCGCCGGCTGGCTCGCCGCGGGCACCGGACTCCGGATCGGCAGCCAGCGCGGCGGACTGCGCGTCAAGGCCGCCCGCAACCGCGCCGCACGCGCCGGACGGATCAAGGGAGTCAAGAGACTGTGAGGCCGCATCACCCGGGGGCCGCCCGCCTCGCCCCCCGTACCCCTGGCTCCTGTGCGGAGTCCCGCGCGGACGACGCGGAACTCCGGACAGGACCCAGCCCGACCACCACCGGGGGTGCCCCGTGACCAACATCCCGGAGACGGGCCGGACCCAGCGGGTCCAGATCCGCCTCATCGTCATCCAGGTCCTCGTCTTCTCCCTGCTGCTCACCCTCGGCGGCCGCCTCTGGTACCTCCAGATCCGCAACGGCCAGGAGTACTCCGACGAGGCGAAGAACAACCACGTCCAGCAGGTCGTCCAGCCCGCCGCCCGAGGCTCCATCCTGGACGCCCGCGGCGTACCCCTCGCCGACAACGAGACCCGCCTCGTCGTCTCCGCCAGCCGCACCGAACTGCTGAAGATGGACGACGACGGCAAGAGCGTGCTGACCCGTCTCGCCGGCGTCCTCGACATGAAGCCCAAGGACGTCCTCGACAAGGTCCGGCTCTGCGACGCGAAGACCCCGCAGCCCTGCTGGAACGGCTCGCCCTACCAGCCGATCCCGGTCACCGACGAGGCCACCACCCAGCAGGCCCTGACGATCCGCGAACGCGCGGAGGACTTCCCCGGCATCACCGCCGAGCCCACCGCCGTCCGCCGCTACGCCGCCCCCGGCAAGGCGAACACCGCCCAGGTCCTCGGCTATCTCTCACCCGTCACCGACGACGAGATCACCAAGGCCCAGGACAGCGACTCGCCCTACCTCCGCTCCGACCAGGTCGGCCGCTCCGGCCTGGAGCGCACGTACGACAAGGAACTGCGCGGCAAGGCGGGAGTCACCCGCTACGAGGTCGACAACCTCGGCCGGGTCATCGGCCAGGCCAAGAACGACGAGGCGCAGGCCGGCGCCAGCGTCGTCACCTCCATCGACGCCCGCGTACAGGCCGTCGCCGAGTACGAGCTCAACCAGGCCATGAAGACCGCCCGTACCGAGTTCGACACCAACACCGGCGAGAACTACAAGGCGGACTCCGGCGCCGTCGTCGTCATGGAGGCCAAGACCGGCCGGGTCGTCTCCATGGCCTCGCTGCCCAACTACGACCCCAACGCCTGGGTCGGCGGCATCTCAGCCAAGGACTACGCCAAGCTCACCGGCAAGAACTCCAACTTCCCGCTGCTGAACCGGGCCATCCAGGGCCAGGCCGCACCCGGCTCCATCTTCAAGGTCATCTCCTCGACCGCCGCGGTCAACGCCGGATACCCCTTCGACGGCAACTACCCCTGCCCCAGCTCCTACTCCATCGGCGGCCAGACCTTCAAGAACTTCGAGTCCCAGGGCTACGGCAACATCACCATCGGCCGCGCCCTCGAAGTCTCCTGCGACACCGTCTACTACGGCCTCGCCCACCAGGAGTGGCAGAAGGACGGCGGGAACAGCCCCAAGAAGAACCCCAACGACTGGTTCTACAAGACCGCCCACCAGTTCGGCCTCGGCAAGGAGACCGGCATCGACCTCCCCAACGAGGTCAGCGGCCGCGTCCCGGACCGCGAGTGGAAGAAGAACTTCGCCAAGGCCAACCACGACGCCTGGTGCAAGCAGGGCAAGAAGGGCGGCACGTACGTCGAGCAGATCGCGTACGAGAACTGCCTCGAAGGCGACAAGATGCGCGCCGGTGACTCCGTCAACTACTCGATCGGCCAGGGCGACACCCTCGTCACCCCGATCCAGATGGCGACCATCTACGCGGCCATCTCCAACGGCGGCACCCTCTACGACCCCACCGTCGGCAAGGCGATCGTCAGCGGTGACGGCAAGACCGTCCAGAAGATCGAGCCGACGTCGCACGGCAAGCTCCCCTTCACCAAGAAGACGCGCAACGAAATAGACGAAGCCCTCGCGGGTGTCGCGACCCGCGGCTCCGCCGCCTGGCGATTCGGCGGCTGGCCGCAGGACAAGATCCCGATGCACGCCAAGACGGGCACGGCCGAGGTCTACGGCAAGCAGACGACCTCCTGGTTCGCCACATACACCAAGGACTACTCGATCGTCATGACGATCTCCCAGGGCGGTACGGGTTCCGGAGCGTCGGGACCCGCCGTCCGCAACATCTACAACGCCCTGTACGGCCTCGACGCCGCGGGCAAGCAGGACCTCAAGAAGGCCCTGCTGCCGACCCCGCAGAAGTCGCTGCCGAAGATCCAGACGGACGGCACCATCGACGCCCCGAAGATCAAGCCGTACGACCCGAACTCGCAGAAGCCGGCGACCGAGCAGACGCTCGCCGCGGTCCTGGGGAGGCGTGACTGATGGCAGGCTTCTCCGTCCCGCGCTACGGCCCCGAGCGGTCCGGCTGGGGCCGGCTCATGGCCCGCGACTCCGTCGTGCGCCGCCTCGACTGGCCGCTGCTCGGCTCGGCGATCGCGCTCTCCTTCATCGGCTCGCTGCTCGTCTACTCGGCGACCCGGGGACGTGACTCGCTCACCCACGGCGACCCGTACTACTTCCTCTTCCGTCACGCCCTCAACACGGGCATCGGCTTCGCCCTGATGATCGGCACCATCTGGCTCGGCCACCGGACCCTGCGCGGTGCCGTGCCGATCATGTACGGCGTGTCCGTCGTCCTCGTGATGGCCGTCCTCACCCCGCTCGGCACCACGGTGAACGGGGCCCACGCCTGGATCCTCCTCCCCGGTGGCTTCTCCCTCCAGCCCTCCGAATTCACCAAGATCACCATTATTCTCGGCATGGCGATGCTGCTCGCCGAACGCGTCGACGCGGGCGACCAGCTGCACCCCGACCACCGGACCGTCGCCAAGGCCCTCGGCCTGGCGGCGCTCCCGATGCTGGTCGTCATGGGAATGCCGGACCTCGGCTCCGTGATGGTCATGGTCGTCATCGTGCTCGGCGTGCTGCTGGCCTCCGGAGCGTCGAACCGCTGGGTCTTCGGCATCCTCGGCGCGGGCGTCGCCGGAGCCGTCGCCATCTGGCAGCTCGGGCTGCTCGACGACTACCAGATCGCCCGGTTCGCCGCCTTCGCCAACCCGGCGCTGGACCCGGCCGGCGTCGGCTACAACACCAACCAGGCCCGTATCGCGATCGGCTCCGGCGGACTCTCCGGCACCGGCCTCTTCCAGGGCACCCAGACCACCGGGCAGTTCGTCCCCGAGCAGCAGACCGACTTCGTCTTCACCGTCGCCGGTGAGGAACTCGGCTTCCTCGGCGCCGGACTGATCCTGGTCCTGCTGGGCGTCGTCCTGTGGCGTGCCTGCCGCATCGCCCGCGAGACCACCGAGCTCTACGGCACGATCGTCGCCGCCGGAATCATCGCCTGGTTCGCCTTCCAGGCCTTCGAGAACATCGGCATGACGCTCGGCATCATGCCCGTCGCCGGGCTGCCGCTTCCGTTCGTCTCCTACGGAGGCTCCTCGATGTTCGCCGTCTGGGTGGCCATCGGACTGCTCCAGTCGATCCGGGTGCAGCGGCCGATGTCAGCCTGACGCGTGCGGGGGAAAGCCGATGAGCGGGTAGCGCGTCAGACGGTCCCCGAACGGCTCCGCGCCCCGGACTTCGAGGGCGGGGACGGCCTCGGTGTCGAGCATCACGGACAGGCCGGGCATCCGGTGGAGGGGAGCGAGCTCCAGGGGCTCCGCCCGGCCCGGACGGAGTATGAGCGACAGATGGTTCAGGTAGGGGAAGGACGCCGGGACGGCCGAGAGGTCCGTCCAGTCCTCCACATCGAGCAGAGTGAGCATCCGCAGGGTCGGCAGCGGCACGGCCGTCCGCAGGGAAGAGACCGCCGGGGCCACGACGGACAGCGACTCCAGCTGCGAGGGCCTGACCAGGTGGTCCACGACGGACTCCCCGGTGGCGGGCCGCTGGAACTCCAGGCGCTGCAGGTCCGGCAGGTGCCGGAGAAACGAAGCGTCCGCGGCATTGCCGGGCTCGATGTACAGCCTGCGCAGCTTGCGGCAACGGGCGAGCGCCGAGAGGTCGTCGGCCGCTGACGGCTCTCTGAGCCAGAGAACCTCCAGAGCGTCACCGTGTTCGCCCACGAGGCTCAGATCTCTCAGCTCGGACTGGACGAAGTCCAGCTCGGAGAAGCCCGGGGAGAGGTGCTCCGCGAGCAGGCCGGGCGGGAAGTCCTCGCGGATCCAGATCTCCCGCACGGGCCGCAGCACCGCGGACTCCGCGAGCTCGGTCACGCTGTAGACGGACAGCGACGCCTCCCTGAGATCGGCACGGGCCAGCACCTCGCGCGCATACCGCGAGGTGGGGAAGTCCTGCCAGGAATCGGCGAGCTTGCCGCCCACCCCCGGCAGGCCGAGCGCCGCCAGACGGCCGGCCAGCGGCAGGGCGGCCTCCCCGCCGATCTTGCCGACGATGTACGCCAGATCCTCCGCGCTGTCCGAGGAGAGTGCCTCGGGCGGGCCCAGGTAGCGGATCAACGGCAGGCCGAGTGAGCCGAGGGAATCCGTCGGTACGTTCTGCGAGGGCGGCAGCAGCTCCTTCAGCGCCTGCCTGACGCGGCTCTCGACACCCGCTTCGAGAGCGTCGCAGTTGAACGCGCAGGCCACCGCGAGGAGATGCAGATCGGTTCTCGTCCCCTCGGCGTCCTCCCCGTGCTGTTCGTCGCCGCGCTTCAGCAGCCCGTCGATCAGCTGCTCCTGGAGCGCGGGTGTCTTCCGCCAGTGGCCGGGGCTCAGCTTGATGACCTCCTGCCAGCCGCTGTCCTCGGCGTTCCGCACGAGTTCCGACACGTTCAGGGTCCTGGCGATCTCCGCCGAGGCAAGGAAGTCCTGGAAGGTCCGGTGGACGAATTCGTAGACACCGTCGGCCCACGAAGGGACCCGCAGGATGGTGCGCCGGACGAGCTGTTCCAGGATCTCCGCGTCGGACCACCTGCCCCTGTCCTCCACCGCGGCCAGACCGATCTGGCACAGCGCCTGCTGCCGGGTGATCGCGTTCTGCCCGCCGCGCACCATCCAGGCGGCGACCGGCATCAGGTAGCCGCGGTGCCCGGATTCGTTCAGGGTCACGCCCTCGGGCGACGCGATGGTCCGGTCGTGGTCACGACGGCCCAGCAGCATGGCCAGGGTGCGGTCCAGCAGGTCCCAGAGCCGGGTGGGCAGCTCCCGCTGCTCGGCCCGGTGCAGGGCGCACAGAGCGGCGCACAACAGAGGGGAACTGGCGAGGTCCGCCAGCTCGGTGCTCCCGGCGATCTGCCGGGTGAGGTCGTCGGCGGCGGTGCGCCAGTCACCGCGATCGCCGTGGATACGATGCGCGGCCCGGTACCAGTGACCGACGAACTGCTCGACCTCGCCGGTGTCCAGGTCCTCGAAACGCAGCTCCGTGAATCCGGACGACTCACGCCACTTGCCCCGGTCGAACGCGCCGGGCCGCGAGGTCACCACACACCGGACGTCCCGGCCGTCCAGCCACTGGTCGAGCTCCTGCCGCACACGTTCCCGTTCGGCGACGGGGATCTCGTCGAGACCGTCGACGAGCAGGATTCCCCGCCCGCCGTCCAGGACCCGCCGGGCCCAGTTCTCCGGTGGCCGCGGAGTCGCCGAACCCAGCGCCTCGTGGACGCGGTCGAGCGAGGGGAGCGTCAGACCGCGCGCGTGGACCTCCCGCAACTTGATGACGAGCGGAATCCTGGACCGGAGCTCCTTGATCCCCTCGTCCTGCACCGGGGACGCGCAGCTGCGGGCGAGCCAGGAGACGAGCGTGGTCTTCCCGCTGCCCGCCTTTCCCGTGAGCAGCACCCGGGGGTGCGCCGCAAGCAGGGCGTGGACCCCCTGCGCCGGGCCGAACTGCTGCTTCTCGGGGCCGTCCTGCTCGGCCGCCTCGTCCTGCTTCTTCTCCTTCGCCCGCAGCCGGATGTAGGAGGGGTCCAGATCCACCTGCTCCGCCCCGGGCCCGGATATCTCCAGCCCGATGACACCTCGTGTGCGGAACTTCCGCCGGACCTCCGCCTTGTACTGGGCCTCGTACTCCTGGTCCGCGCGGCTCATCACCGGTACGGGCTCGACCGGCGGCACGGCACCCGCGTGCTCCTGCCACGCGGCGCGGGCCGCCTCCGACGCCAGGATGTCGTGCACCGGCACGAAGACCAGACGGATGTTGTTGCGGCCGTCGGGCAGCTCGACGGTGTGCCCGACCAGGATGTCGCCCACGAAGACGGGGCCGCCGGAGAATCCCGCCAGGGGGTTGAGCCGGTCGGCGCGGTCCGCGGCGGCCGGACCGTTCAGCTTCAGGTCCATCCGGGGGCGGGTTCCCGCCATATAGGTGGCTGTCAGGGCGGTACCGGACTCGGTGTCGCGGCGCAGCCGCCGCCCGTCCCGCATGGCGAGCGGGAAGCCGATGGCCGTGCACGACACACCGTCCTCGGCGAGCCTGCCCAGGCGCAGCTCCGTGAGGTGCTCCGCCGAGGCCGGGGAGAGCGGGGTGCGCTCGGCCAGCAGCAGCGCCGCGTCCAGCCGGGCGTCGGACCAGATGACCCGGCACTCGACCGGGTCGCCCGACTCGGCGCTGATGACCCGGATCCCATGACCGTCGCCGAGCACATGCTCACAGGTCAGCACCAGACACGAGGACAGGAGGACTCCGCTGCCCTGCTCGGCGGCCCGGACGACCAGCGTCCGGGCCTGGGTCTGTTCGGTCATGCCGTCGGGGGACCGAAGTCGTCCGCATCACCCAGGTCGGAGTTGCCGATCAGGGACCGGCGCCCCGTCACCGCGTCCTGGGGCGACAGGCTGAACGTCACACGGTGGGCCGTACCGCCGGACCGTGTGTGATCCGCACCGCCCTCCACGACCCAGGCCTTCAGCCTGCCGCCGCTTTTGGTCTCGCGCCGGAACTCGAAGGCGAATTCCACTTCGATGTCACTGACTTCGAAGTGGATGCCGCGCGCGCCGCTGCCGGCCGAGGCGGTGACGAGCTGGTCGTGCAGCGCCTGAATGGCGGCATTGAGCTCGATCCCTTTGAAGTCGTCACCGGCGGTGCTGGACATGGGCCCCCTCCCGTACACGCACGAACGCGTGGTCTCGGTCCGACTTTAACGCCGGGGAAGGGGAGTTGGGAGGAAATGGCCCCTGCCCCACCGCGCGGGACCCGCCCGGCGCCGGACTACTGCGTGAGCGCCGGAGCGCTTAGATTCGATGCATGGCGGACTCGAAGCGTGAGATCGAGCGGAAGTACGAAGCCACCGGCGCCACCCGGCTGCCCGACCTGACCCGGACGGCCGGGGTCGCGGCCGTCGACCACCGCGGCGTCATGGAGCTCGACGCCGTCTACTACGACACCGAGGACTTCCGGCTCGCCGCCGGCTCCCTCACCCTGCGCCGCCGCACCGGCGGGGACGACGCCGGCTGGCATCTGAAGTTCCCGGTGGCCTCGGGCATCCGCGACGAGATCCGCGCTCCGCTCTCCGACACCCTGCCGCCCGTCCTTGCCGCACTGATCCGCTCCCGGGTCCGGAACACGGGCGTCGTCCCCGTCGTACGGCTGCGCTCCGCCCGCGACGTCCACCTGCTCACCGGCCCGGACGGCGTACTCCTGGCCGAACTCAGCGTCGACGAGGTCCGGGCCGAACGGCTGCACGACGGCAGTGCCACCGCCACCTGGACCGAGATCGAGGTCGAACTCGCCGACGACGGCGACCCGGCCTTCCTCGACGCCGTCGGGAAGCGGCTGCGCAAGGCCGGGATACACCCCTCCGCGTCCCCGTCCAAACTCTCCCGCGCCCTGGCCGAGACCGCGCCGAAGAAGGAGAAGAAGGAGAAGAAGGGACAGCGGCGGCGCGAGCCCGTCGCACCCCCGCGCACCGCGGGCGACCACGTCCTCGCCTACGCCCGCCACCAGGTCGCGGCGATCATCGCCCTCGACCCGGCCGTGCGCCGGGACCTGCCCGACTCCGTGCACCGGATGCGCGTCGCCACCCGCAGACTCCGCAGCGCGCTCCGCACCTACCGCGAGGTCCTCGACCGGACGGTCACCGACCCCGTCTGCGAGGACCTGAAGTGGCTCGCGGCGGAGCTCGGTGTCGACCGTGACCAGGAGGTCCTCGACGCCCGCCTGCGAGCCGGGCTCGACCAGCTGCCCCGCACCCTGGCCCTCGGCCCGGTCCGCGCCCGGCTGCGGATCCGGTCCACGGTCCGCCGCGGCGCCGCCCGCCGCCGTACCGTCGCCGTACTCGACGGCGCCCGCTACCTCGCGCTGCTGGACACCCTGGACGCGCTCCTCGCCGCCCCGCCGCTGCTGCCCCGGGCTGCCCGCCCGCCCGGCAAGGTGCTGGCCCACGCCGTGCACAAGAACCACAGGCGCCTCGCCGCCCGCGTCGGCCATGCCCTGGACCTCCCGCCGGGCCCCGGCCGCGACCTCGCCCTGCACGACGCCCGCAAGGCGGCGAAGCGGGCCCGGTACGCGGCCGAGGCCGCCCGCCCCGCCCTCGGCGAACCGGCCCGCAGAGCCGTCAAGCGCCTCAAGGCCGTCCAGGGCGTCCTCGGCGACCACCAGGACAGCGTCGTCGCCCGCGAGGCCCTGCGCGCCCTCGCCGTCCAGGCCCACGCGGCGGGGGAGTCCTCGTTCACCTGGGGGGTGCTGTACGGGCAGGAGGAGGCTGCCGCCTCGGCGCGCGAGCGGGAGCTGCCGGCGGTGTGGGCGCGGGCCTCCCGGGCGGACATCCGGTCGGCGTCCGGAGGCTGAGCAGCGCGGTACGCTGGATGGTCACCCCTGCCGGCTCTCGAAAGTTCGCGATGTCTGTCGATTCGGTCTTCCCACAGCTCGAAGCTCTGCTCCCGCATGTGCAGAAGCCCATCCAGTACGTCGGCGGTGAGCTGAACTCCACCGTCAAGCCGTGGGACGAGTGCGACGTCCGCTGGGCCCTCATGTACCCGGACGCGTACGAGGTCGGACTCCCCAACCAGGGCGTCATGATCCTTTACGAGGTACTCAACGAGCGTGAGGGCGTCCTCGCGGAGCGTACGTACAGCGTCTGGCCCGACCTCGAAGCGCTGATGCGCGAGCACAAGGTCCCGCAGTTCACCGTGGACGGCCACCGTCCGGTCAAGGCGTTCGACGTCTTCGGGCTGAGCTTCTCCACCGAGCTCGGCTACACCAACATGCTCACCGCCCTGGACCTGGCCGGCATCCCCCTCTCCGCCAAGGACCGGGGGATCGACGACCCGATCGTCCTCGCGGGCGGGCACGCCGCGTTCAACCCCGAGCCGATCGCGGAGTTCATCGACTGCGCGGTCATCGGCGACGGCGAGCAGGCGGTCCTGGAGATCACGGAGATCGTCCGCGCCTGGAAGGCCGAGGGCCGCCCCGGCGGCCGCGAGGAGGTGCTGTTCCGCCTCGCGAAGACCGGTGGTGTCTACGTTCCGGGCTTCTACGATGTCGAGTACCTCCCGGACGGCCGCATCGGCCGCGTCGTGCCGAACAAGTCCGGCGTGCCGTGGCGCGTGTCCAAGCACACCGTCATGGACCTCGACGAGTGGCCCTACCCGAAGCAGCCCCTCGTTCCGCTCGCCGAGACCGTGCACGAGCGGATGTCCGTGGAGATCTTCCGCGGCTGCACCCGCGGCTGCCGTTTCTGCCAGGCCGGCATGATCACGCGTCCCGTGCGGGAGCGAAGCATCACCGGCATCGGCGACATGGTGGAGAAGGGCCTCAAGGCGACGGGCTTCGAGGAAGTGGGCCTGCTCTCGCTCTCCTCCGCGGACCACACCGAGATCGGTGAGATCGCCAAGGGCCTCGCCGACCGCTACACCGAGGACAAGATCGGCCTCTCGCTGCCCTCCACCCGCGTCGACGCGTTCAACGTGGACCTGGCCAACGAGCTGACCCGCAACGGCCGTCGCTCCGGTCTCACCTTCGCCCCCGAGGGCGGCTCCGAGCGCATGCGCAAGGTCATCAACAAGATGGTCTCGGAGGAGGACCTGATCCGTACGGTCGCCACCGCGTACGGCAACGGCTGGCGTCAGGTGAAGCTGTACTTCATGTGCGGCCTGCCCACCGAGACCGACGAGGACGTCCTCCAGATCGGCGACATGGCGGTCAACGTCATCGCCAAGGGCCGCGAGGTCTCCGGACAGAACGACATCCGCTGCACCGTCTCCATCGGCGGCTTCGTTCCCAAGCCGCACACCCCGTTCCAGTGGGCCCCGCAGCTCAGCGCCGAGGAGACCGACGCGCGGCTGACCAAGCTCCGCGACAAGATCCGCGGCGACAAGAAGTACGGCCGCTCGATCGGCTTCCGCTACCACGACGGCAAGCCCGGCATCGTCGAGGGCCTGCTCTCGCGCGGCGACCGCCGCGTCGGCTCGGTCATCCGGGCCGTCTACGAGGCCGGCGGCCGCTTCGACGGCTGGCGCGAGTACTTCAGCTACGACCTGTGGATGAAGAGCGCCGAAAAGGCGCTGCCGGACTTCGGCGTGGACGTCGACTGGTACACCACCCGCGAGCGGACGTACGAGGAGGTCCTGCCCTGGGACCACCTGGACTCCGGCCTCGACAAGGACTGGCTCTGGGAGGACTGGCAGGACTCGCTCGACGAGACCGAGGTCGAGGACTGCCGCTGGACGCCGTGTTTCGACTGTGGAGTGTGCCCTCAGTTCGACACATGGCCACAAGTAGGACCGACGGGGAAGAAGCTGCTCCCGCTTGAGGTCAAGAAGTAGCCGTGACCAGCGGCGATGCCGTCCAGAGGATGGCTGAGACGCTCGCTGGCATGAGCGAGGCGGAGAGTTCCGAGATCCTGAGAGGGCTCGGGACGAAGGAGCGGGAGCAGGCTTCTCGCCCTGTGCGGCGCACGCCGCTCCCTGCTCCTCGGCAAGATCCGGGCATCGTCTCGGCGGTCGAGTGGGTGTAGCTGAACAGAGGCGTCCGGGCAGTCACAGCCGGGCGCCTCTCGCCTGTCCTGAGTGAGGCGGGCTCACCGGCTGCGAGAGGGGCTGTACGCACCCGCCGCGTCGGATGGCCACCCTCGGGGGGCTGTTCGCCCGGCAGGCGTCCGCGTGGCGGTCCTGGGTAAGGCTCAGCCCCCGGTCCGGTGGGTATGCACCGCTCGCTCCGGGGGCTGTCTCAAGCGGCCAGGATCAGGAGGCAGCCTTCTCGATGGCCTCGAAGATGTCGGCGTCGGTCTCCTGCTGCCACTTCGGGAGGTCCGGCCAGTCGGCGACGTAGCCGGGCTTCGGGTCCTCGAAGTGCTTGAACATCTGAGCGGTCCAGCAGGTCGCGACGAACCGGCCTTTCTGCTCTCGGGACAGTCGGGAAGCGTGGCCACTGCTGATCTCGATGGTGGCTGTTCATCCGTGCGAAGTCGGATGGTGCGCCCCTGCGCACCCCGTCCGTGAGGGCTTCGGCCTCATCCAGAGGCAAGGCGGTGAGTGCTCCGCTGACTGTGAGGATGCGGAGGAATTCGCGGCGGATCATGTCGTCGGGGTCTCCCGCGCCTGGATGGTCACTGGACTGCTGCCCTGTGGCCTCCTGGCTGGCGGCTCGTGGCTGCGGCAGGAGGGCGTCAAGCTCGATGAGAGTGACTTCGAGGGCATTGGCCAAGCCCCGTCGCTGGGGTGGCTGGGGTTCGATCCTGCCGCTCTCCCAGCGTCCGACCGTTGTTCGGTCCACCCCGAGTAACTGAGCCAATTTCTCTTGACTGTAGCCCAGGGTCTTGCGCCGTTCCGCCAGTCCCATGGCGGCCCCTTCCCATGACCTGAACCTACGTCGCTGCCGTGCACGGATCTGCGTCAAGACTGCCGCATTGATGCCGTGGAGGGTCCGGACTCCCGGCGGTTTCCTTGGGGTTGTCGCAAGCGGCACGGGCGAGAACCTGCGGAAGGGTGCGGACATGGGAACGCAGAACGGCATGGCGAACGATGGCTTCGGCTCCACTCGGGCCGTGGACCTCGGCACTGATCGCCGCGTTCTCATGAGCCTTCGGGTATCCCGCGACTCGGGTCGTACTTGGCAGCAGAGCACCCGGGTTCGGGAGGGTGACCCGTTCGTCATCCTGTCCGACCCGGGCCGATACCCGCCCTGCGGGTGTGCCCGCTGTACGGGGCACGACTCGCTGTCCGCCACGTCGCTCCGCCCGGCTGACATCGAGCCGAGGACGGCGTGAGGTCTGGCTTACGGAACTGGGTGCTGCGCCGCTTCGGTTGGTACGCAGGTCCGCTCTGCCTGGCCATGGTCCTCGGCGGCTCGGCCGTGTTCCTCGCCGGAGCCCTTGCAACGCGGTGGCGGCCTCGAAGGCTGCTGCCCTCCCATTTCCTCCCGCCGGATTCCCGGCGGGTGTTTCCGAGTAGAGAGGTAAGTCCGATGGTGGAAGAGAACACCGGATCGGTGGCCCCCGAGGGGGGTGGCCTGCTCGTCGCGAAGCGCAAGATCGTGGCCGCGCGGACGCGTGCCGAGCAGGAGTCGGACGTCAGTAGCGGGCGTTCTGACGGCAACGACTGACGGGGCTGCCCACGATGCTTGATGCCGCTTCGTGGGCGGGGCGTCTGGGCGGGGACACGTTCCTCGCCCAGACGTACCACCGCTCCTACGCGCACTTCCCCAGCACCGCCGACACGGCGGGTCTGTTCTCCTGGGACGACCTGAACCGGATCATCGCGACGCAACGACTGGAGCCGCCTCGGCTGCGCCTGTCCGTCGACGGCGAGATGGTCCCCCTTCACCGCTACGCGATCCCGACCACGAACCGCCGCGCGGTCACCTGGTCGCGCATCCAGCCGGCCGACTTCCACGCCCAGCTCAGGGACGGGGCGTCGCTGGTTCTCGATGCGGTCGAGAAGATCCACCCCGTCGTGGGTGCGGCTGCCGAAGGTCTTGAACGGTTCCTCGGCACGTCCGTGCAGGCCAACGCGTACGCGTCCTGGACCGATCGGGAGGGCTTCGGCCTGCACTGGGACGACCACGATGTCGTGGTGGTGCAGGTCCATGGCTCGAAGCGGTGGCGCTTGTACGGCTCCACCCGTGAGGCTCCGACCTTCCGGGACGTGGAGTCGCCGGAGACTCCCGAGGGTGACCCGGTGGCGGACATCGTGCTCGCTCCCGGCGATGTGCTCTACCTGCCGCGCGGCTGGTGGCACGCGGTCACGGCTGACCAGGGGACGGAATCGATGCACCTGACGTTCGGCATGGTCCCGCACACCGGCGCGGACCTCATGCTCTGGGTCGTGGATCAGCTCCGGTCGTCCCTCGCGCTGCGCAAGGACATCCCGCGGTTTGCCTCACTGAGTGAGCACTCCGACTTCATCGCCGCGCTACGCGGTGAGGTGCTGAACGAACTGGCCGATCCCTGGTTGGTGGAGCGGTGGGCGGAGTCCATCGATACGACTGACCTGGGGCACGCCATTCCCTCGCTGCCCTACGTGGACGGGCTGCCCGCACGTGCTGAGATCACGGTCAAGCTGACCGCCCCTCGGGGCCGCCTGACGGCGAATCCCACCCACAGCACGGTCACGTTCTCGGCGGCCGGTACCGCCTGGGACTTCGCCGATTCGGCCCTTCCCGTCCTGGCACGCTGCTGACCGGTCTGCCGACCACGCTCGGGGAGATGGCCGACTCCGCCGGATTGGAGATCAAGGACGTGGCCGAGCTGGTCTCGGCCCTCGTCGAGGGCCACGCCGTCGCGGTCGTGGGGACCGCGCTGTGACTGCCGCTCTCTCCCTGGGGACATACCGCGTGCGTGCCGTCAGTCAGGCGGCACGCACCGCCCTGGCTGCTGGTAGCCCCTGGGTGGATACGGCACCCAACTACGCCCACGGGGGAGCACACGAGGCGCTGCGCTCGGTTCTCGGCGAGTACCCCACCGTTCGGGTGGCCACGAAGACAGGGTTCTTCACGGAGGAGCAAGGCCGCACCGCCTTGGCTGAAGGCGTGCTCACCCGGGAAGAGACGGCCAGCCGGTACAGCCTTGAACCGGGCTTCGTTCGCTGGCAGACGGAGCGTTCGTTGGCCACACTCAGCCGCGTGGACCTGGTGTTCGTGCACAACCCCGAGCACCACGGGCGCGGCCTCGACCGTGCCGCTCTGCACCGGCGTGTACGGGAAGCCTTCACGGCGCTGGAAGAGTTCGCCCATGCGGGCAAGATCGACGGGTACGGCGTCGCCACCTGGACGGGCCTGACCTCCGAAGCGTTCACGGTTCCCGAGTTGCTTGCGCTCGCCCGACAGGCGGCGGGCTCCGCCGAGCACCACTTCACGGGGTTGCAGACGCCCGTCAGCCTGATCATGGACGACCTGATCAGACAGACACTCGGCGGCGGCGGACCGCTGGTGCAGGCGAAGGACGCGGGGCTGATCACGTTCGGCTCCGCCCCTCTGCACGGCGGCGAACTGCTGGATGCCATGACACCCGATCTGGTGAACTTCATCCGTCCCGGCCTGTCGGCCGCAGCCGCTGCCTTGCTGGCTGCCGGATCGTGCCCCGGCCTCGATGTCGTCCTGACTTCCGCGAGCACCCGCGAACACTGGGACGATGCGGCGAAGCCTCTGGCTGCGCCGCTGACGGCCGAGGAACTGAGGAGGGTGACCGATGAACTCGCCGCCGAGTGAGGACGTACAGACCCTGATGGAGGCTGCCCACGACAGGGCGGCGAAGGCTCTGGGTCTCACGTGTACGGGTCCGCTGGCCTGGGGGTTCCAAGGGGTGACCCTCGGTCGGCAGGCGGGGGAGCGGTGGCTACGAGTGGGCCGGACGGCCAGGAGGAACGAAGGCAGGAAGCAGGGAGAGGGCATCGTGGGTGCCTCCCTGCTGGTGCCTGACGCGGTCCCGCGCCCGCGCCTCTACGAGGTGCACGACTGGACTGACGGGGAGTGGGCCTTCGAGGCCGAAGTCCTCGACTACGTGACGCACCCCGTCGTGTCCCCGGAGCGGGCCGACCTGGACCGCGACCCCGGCTTGCCTGCCGAGTGGTGGGCCGACCTGCGCCGAGCCCTGGCCATGCTCGCTGCGGCGGAGGGAGTAAAGGTCACCGTCCGGGACGGGTGGATCGAACGCGCCTTCCCCCAGTTCCTCGGCATCCCTGCCCCGGCCAAGGTGGAGCGGGTGACCGGTCATGGTGACCTGCACTGGGGCAACCTCACGACCATGCCCCTGACCCTGCTGGACTGGGAGCGGTGGGGCCTGGTGCCCTACGGCTACGACGCGGGTCTTCTTCACGCGAACAGCCTGCTCGTTCCCGATGTGGCGGACCGCATCCGCCTGGAGTTCGCTTCGGTCCTGGACACCCCAGCCGGCCGAGTCGGAGAGCTTGCGGCCCTGGCGGAGATGCTGCAAGCGGTAGCCCGTGGCTGGTACCCGGACCTGGCCCCGCACCTTCTCGCTCGGGCGGAGTCACTCACGGGCGTTCGGCCACCGGTTCCCCTTCACTCAGAGGTCAGTGCCTGACAGGCCGCGCATGACAGCGGCCCCCGACGTGATGCCGGGGGCCTGTCTGTGTCCCTGTGCGCCTGTCTCAGGCGCTCTCTCCGAGGTGGCGGTACAACGTGGCGCGGCCGATTCCCAGAGCCTTGGCGATGGCCGTGACGCTGTCGCCCTTGGCGTGCCGGGCACGGGCTACGGCGAGCTTGTCGTCATCCAAGACGGACGGCCGCCCACCGACGTTGCCCTTGCGGGCCGCAGCCTCCAAAGGCGCTTTCTAGGGGTCGTTGCAACACGTGGTCGTGTTGATCAGGCCGCGAGCAGTTTATGCAGGCGCTCGGCTGGGGTTTCCCAGCCGAGCGTTTTGCGTGGGCGGCCGTTGAGCTCGGCGGCGACGGCGTCCAGGTCGTCGCGGGTGTGGACCGTCAGGTCGGTGGCCTTGGGGAAGTACTGCCGCAGCAGGCCGTTGGTGTTCTCGTTCGAACCGCGCTGCCAGGGGCTGGCGGGGTCGCAGAAGTGGACCGGGACGTCGGTGGCGACGGTGAACGGCCGGTAGTGCCACTGGCCGCGGGTCCCGTCCGTGCGGTTGCGAGGTATCTCCCGGCTGACCGTGGACGGGCTGCGGCCCAGCTCGGCGGCTATCGCACGGACCGATGCCTTCTCCCGCAGCCGGTCGGCAATGTAGATCCGGTCTGCCTCGTGCAAGTACCGGGACGCGCCGGAAGGCGGCACTACCGGTCGAACCGGCGGTGCCGCCTTCTGCTTGCGGTCGGCGCTGCGACCATTGCGCCACCGGCGCCCGGTCTTCGAGTTGACGCCGACGATCTGGCACGCGTGCTCGTTGCTGAAGCCCTGCTGCATGAGCCGGAAGTATGTCTCCCGCTCACGCAGCAGCTTCTTCGGCCCTTGAGCCGTCCGAATCTCCCGGATCTTGAAGTCCATCGCATCCCCTGAACTGGGGTGTTGCGACGACCACTGGAACGGAAGAAACCCCCGGCCGGGCCTTCGCGTCATGGAGTGCATGGAATACGGAAAGCACCAGGCGCCCGCCCAGTACGAGAGCGGCGACGGCTGTCTGACCACGCTCGTCAGAATTCCGGTGCGGATCGTCGTCCTGGTCCTCGTCCTGCCGGTCCGGCTGGTGTGGGACGCACTCGTCGCCGGTGCCCGCGCGGCCGACCTGGCCTTTTTCCGCCCGCTGGGCCGGGCGCTCGCGTGGCTCTTCGAGGCCCTGGTGATGACTCCGGCCAGCTGGCTGTACGCGCGGGTGCTGACGCCGTTGGGCCATGGGCTGGTGTGGGTGGCTGCGGCGGTGTTCGTGTGGCCGTGGGTTGCGTTGTGGCGGTACGCGGTGGTGCCCGGGGTGCGGTACGGGATCGGGGTTCCGCTCGCATGGCTGTACGCGTGGATGCTCACCCCGCTGGGACACGGGCTGCAGTGGGTGCACCGGGCGCTCCTGCTCCCCGCCGCACATGGCATCGGCACCGCGCTGAGGTGGCTGCTCGGAGCCCTCTTCGTCGCGCCCGCGGCCCTTCTGCGGCGGTATGTGCTGAAGCCGCTGGGGTCGGCGGCCGCATGGGCCGTGGAGCACCTGATCGTGCTGCCGCTGGTGTGGACGTACCGGCGTCTGCTCACCCCGCTGGGGCATGGCATCAGCTGGCTCCTCGGCACCCTGATCCGTGGCATCGGAGCCGGCTTCCGGGGGCTGTGGGACGGCGTCCGTTGGCTGGTCGCGGTGGTTCTCGTCGCCCCGGTGGCCTGGGTGTACCGGCGGATCCTGACCCCCGTCGCCCGGGAGATCGCCGCCGCGTTCGGCGTCGCCTGGCGGATCGCCGGGTTCATCTCGCGGGCCGTGGGCCGGGCACTGGCCTGGCTGGCGTGGCATCTCGTCGGGGCGCCGGCCGCCTGGGTCTACCGCACGGTGTGCACCCCGGTCGGGCACTTCCTGCGCGACGCCGTGCTCGCCCCCGCCCGGCGCGCCGTCCTCGCGGTGGGCCGGACGGCCCGGCAGACGCTGCGCACGGCCCGCGAGACCGTGCGGCAGGCCAGGCGCGACGCATGGCGGGCGCTGGTGGGCGCGCCCCGCGCACCCCGGCCCCGGGAACTGGAAGGCCTGTCTGCGCGTACTCTGGGTAGTACAACGATCGTGCCCAGCGCGGCGTCCGAACCAGAGATCTCCCTGCGGAAAGAGAAATCCGCCCGGCAGGGGTGAGCCGGACCGGACACCCCGGGGCCACCCGTATTTCGAGGGCGGCGTTCCACCGCGTCCGCTCCGCACCGAGGAGAAGAACCACTGGGCAAGCGACAGCCCGAAGGCCCGCCGCCCGCACCGGCAGTGCAGCGCATCCGACTGCGCTACACGAAGCGCGGCCGCCTCCGGTTCACCAGTCACCGTGACTTCCAGCGTGCCTTCGAGCGGGCGCTGCGCCGCTCCGAGGTGCCCATGGCCTATTCGGCGGGCTTCACCCCTCACCCCAAGGTGTCGTACGCCAACGCCGCGCCCACCGGTACGGGCAGCGAGGCCGAGTTCCTGGAGATCGCCCTCACCGAGGCCCGTGATCCGGGCACTCTGCGCGAACTGCTCAACGACTCGCTGCCGGACGGTCTCGACATCACCGACGCCGTCGAGGCCCGTACCTCGGGTCTCGCCGACCGGCTCACCGCCTCCATCTGGGAGATGCGGCTGAACGGGGTCGCCGTGGAGGATGCCGAGAAGGCCGTCGCCGCGTTCAACGCGGCGGAGAGTGTCGAGGTCGAGCGCCGTACGAAGAACGGCATGCGGAGCTTCGACGCCCGGTCGGCCGTCGTCGACCTGCAGGCCCTTGATCATCAGCCTGATAGGCCCGGGGACAGGGCCTGTGCGATACTGCGGCTGGTTGTTCGGCACGTGACACCTGCCGTTCGGCCTGACGACGTCCTGTCCGGTCTCCGCGTTGTGGCCGACCTGGCGCCGCCGGTCCCCGCAGCGGTGACCAGGCTGGCGCAGGGGCTCTTCGACGAGGAGTCCGGCACGGTGACCGACCCGCTCGCGCCTGACCGCGAGGCAGCCCCGGCCGCTCTACCCACGGCCACCGGGACCGCCGCCGCGACAGCGCCCGAGGGTGCGGGTTCCGCGTAAGGCGGTCGTTGTAGCGCAGCCCTCGGACTCGGGAGCCACCTGGGCCGGGCCGCGCGCTGACCCATAAGACTTTCGCCAGGCCGTGCACACCAGGTGTACGGAACCGGCGAGCCAGACATTCAGTTCCCGTGCGGCGCCCGCGCCCCGGACGGCGGTACCGCGTACACACGCGGACCGTGCCGGACCGGAATCAGGCGCGGCGCCCGGGAGCCCGACGGGAGAACCGCCCGCATGCCTCAGTCCATCGAACCCGGTACGGCCGGGAACGCAGAAGAGAACAACGCCCCCGGGGACAAGCTGCCGCCGCGCCGCAGGCGCCGCGCGGCCTCCCGCCCGGCGGGCCCGCCGACGGCCGGCGCACAGGCCGGAGCCGAGGGGCCGGCCATACCGGCCGTTGACGCCGGAGTGTCGGAAGCCAGCACGGAGAACACCACCGAGGCCGAGGCCGCGCCGCCCGTCCGTGCGCGCCGCCGGGCCGTCCGCAAGGCCACCGCGCCCGCCGGTGCGCCGCAGGCCGCCGAGGTCGTGGAGCCGGCCGCCCCGGCCGCCGCGCCGGTCGAGGAAGAAGCCGCCGCGCCGGTCGAGGCGCCGCGTGCGCGTCGTCGGGCGACCCGTAAGGCGACCGCCCCCGCGGGTGCGCCGCAGGCCGCCGAGGCCGTGGAGCCGGCCGCCGCCGCGCCGGCCGAGGAAGAGGCCGTGGAGCCCGCGCCGCGTGCGCGTCGTCGCGCGACCCGTAAGGCGACCGCGCCCGCCGGTGCGCCGCAGGCCGCTGAGGTGGCCGAGATCGTCGAGGAGGCCGTCGCGGCCGAGGCCGCCGAGCCCGCCGCGGCCGAGCCCGCCGTCGCCGAGGCGCCCCGTGGCCGTACCCGGCGCCGCGCGTCCGCGCCCGCCGGTGCGCCGCAGGCCGCCCGGGCCGAGGCCGCCGCCGAGCCGGCGCAGCAGGCCGAGGTCACCGAAACGGCCGAGCCCGCAGAGCCGGCCGAGCCTGTCGAGGCCCCGCGCGGCCGTCGGCGTGCGTCCCGCAAGGCGACCTCTCCCGCAGGTGCCCCGCAGGTCACGGAGGCCGTCGAGGCGCGCACCGAGACCCAGCCGGGCGAGAGCCTGCCCGAGGAAGCCGTGGAGGAGCTGGCCGCCGAGAGCACCGAGGTCGAGGAGGCCGCCCCGCGCGGCCGTCAGCGTCGCCGTGCCACCGCCGCCGCGGGCCGGCCCGAGTTCACCGGCAAGGCCGAGGAGCCCGCGCGCAAGAGCCGCCGGGCGACGCGCCCCGCCGTCGCCGTGTTCCAGGCGCCGGTCTTCGCCGAGCCGATGTTCCAGACCCCGGAGACCGCGGCTGCCGCGGCCGCCGCGCAGCCCCCCGTCGCACAGGACGAGGAGCTGGAGGACGAGACCGGGACGGTGGAGGAGCAGACCACCGCTCCCGCCGAGCCGGCCGCCGAGGCCGCGCCGCAGGGTGGTTCGCGCCGCCGTCGCCGCCGTCGCGGTGAGGCCGCCGAGGCCGAGCCCGCCGCCGCGCCCGCCCCGGCCGCCGCTCCGGTCCAGGAGCAGGCCGAGGAAGAGCCCGAGAACGAGAGCGACGCCGAGCAGGACGGGGAGGAGACCGACGAGTACGGCGACCGTCCGTCGCGCCGTCGCCGTCGCGGTGGCCGCCGCCGCCGTCGTGGCGAGTCCGCCGAGGACGACGCCGCCGAGCAGCACGCGGACGACGCCGCCGAGCACTCCGACGACGAGCAGACGCGTGCTCAGGAGTCCGAGGACGAGGGCGACGACGAGCAGGACGACCACGAGTCCGGCGCCTCCGGATCGAGCAGCAGCCGGCGCCGCCGCCGTCGCCGCCGTCGCAGCGGTGACGCCTCGTCCGAGGCCGAGAACGGCACGGACGACCCGGAGCGCACCGTCGTCAAGGTCCGGGAGCCGCGCAAGAAGGAGGAGCGCGAGCCCGGCACCGGTTTCGACGAGGTCCAGTCCATCAAGGGCTCGACCCGCATGGAGGCGAAGAAGCAGCGCCGCCGCGAGGGCCGCGAGCAGGGCCGCCGCCGGGTTCCGATCATCACCGAGGCGGAGTTCCTCGCCCGTCGCGAGGCCGTCGAGCGCGTGATGGTCGTCCGCCAGAGCGGCGAGCGCACCCAGATCGGCGTCCTTGAGGACAACGTGCTCGTCGAGCACTACGTCAACAAGGAGCAGGCCACCAGTTACGTCGGCAACGTCTACCTGGGCAAGGTCCAGAACGTCCTGCCGTCCATGGAGGCCGCCTTCGTCGACATCGGCAAGGGCCGCAACGCCGTCCTGTACGCCGGTGAGGTCAACTTCGAGGCGCTCGGCATGGCTCACGGGCCGCGCCGGATCGAGACCGCGCTCAAGTCCGGCCAGTCCGTCCTCGTCCAGGTGACGAAGGACCCGATCGGCCACAAGGGCGCCCGCCTGACCAGCCAGGTCTCGCTGCCCGGCCGCTACCTCGTCTACGTGCCCGAGGGCTCGATGACCGGGATCAGCCGCAAGCTGCCCGACACCGAGCGCGCCCGGCTCAAGACCATCCTCAAGAAGATCGTCCCCGAGGACGCGGGCGTCATCGTCCGTACCGCGGCGGAAGGCGCGAGCGAGGACGAGCTGCGCCGCGACGTCGAGCGTCTCCAGCAGCAGTGGGAGGACATCCAGAAGAAGTCGAAGAGCAGCGGCAGCTCCAACGCGCCGACGCTGCTCTACGGCGAGCCGGACATGACCGTCCGGGTCGTCCGCGACATCTTCAACGAGGACTTCTCCAAGGTCATCGTCAGCGGTGACGAGGCGTGGGAGACCATCTACGGCTACGTCTCGCACGTGGCGCCCGACCTGACGGACCGGCTCTCGCGGTGGACCTCCGAGGTCGACATCTTCGCGACGTACCGGATCGACGAGCAGCTCATGAAGGCGCTGGACCGCAAGGTCTACCTGCCGAGCGGCGGCTCGCTGGTGATCGACAAGACCGAGGCGATGGTCGTCGTCGACGTCAACACCGGCAAGTTCACCGGGCAGGGCGGCAACCTGGAAGAGACCGTCACCAAGAACAACCTGGAGGCGGCCGAGGAGATCGTGCGCCAGCTGCGGCTGCGCGACCTCGGCGGCATCGTCGTCGTCGACTTCATCGACATGGTGCTGGAGTCCAACCGGGACCTGGTGCTGCGGCGTCTGCTGGAGTGCCTGGGACGCGACCGTACGAAGCATCAGGTCGCCGAGGTCACCTCGCTCGGCCTGGTCCAGATGACCCGCAAGCGGGTCGGCCAGGGTCTGCTGGAGTCCTTCTCCGAGACCTGTGTCCACTGCAACGGGCGTGGCGTGATCGTGCACATGGAGCAGCCCACATCGGCGGGTGGCGGCGGCAAGCGTGCCAAGAAGCGCCGCGGCGGTTCGGGCCACGACCACGACCACGACCACGAGCAGGTCTCCGAGACGGACACCGACGTCGAGACCGAGGCCGAGGTGGCTGCCGAGGTGGCCGCTCCGGTGGCGCTTCCCGAGCCGGAGTTCGTCGCGGACGAGGAGCTGTACAGCAGCGCGGCAGAGGCCGAGGCAGCCGCCACACGCGGCCGTGGCCGTCGCCGGGCGACCCGTAAGGCGACGGCCCCGGCCGGTGCCCCGAAGTCCGCGACCGCCCCGGCCCCGGTGGCCGAGCCGGTCGTGGCACCGAAGTCCGCGACCGCCCCGGCCCCGGTGGCCGAGCCGGTCGTGGCACCGGAGCCCGTGGTGGAGCCGGAGCCCGTGGCCGAGACCCCGGTCGCCGAGGTCCCGGCCGAGGCGCCGCAGGGCCGTACGCGCCGTCGGGCGACCCGTAAGGCGACCGCCCCGGCGGGTTCGCCCGCTCCGGCCGCCGAGCCGGTCGCGGTTCCCGTCGCCGAGGAGCCGGTGCCGGCCGCCGACCCGGTTGCCGCCGAGGACCCGGTCGTCGAGGCGCCGCCGGTCGAGGCCCCCGCCGAGGAGCCGGCACCGCCGCGTGCCCGGCGCCGGGCGACCCGTAAGGCCACCGCGCCCGCGGGTTCCCCCGCAGGCGCCGTGGACGCCGAGGTCGTCGTGGTGACGGGCGCCGAGCCCGCTGCCGCGCCGGAGCCCGCAGCCGAGGCCGAGGCCGAACCGGCACCGGCCAAGAAGGCGGCCCGCAAGACCGCGAAGAAGGTCACGGCCAAGAAGGCGGCAGTGAAGAAGACGGCGGCCAAGAAGACCGCCGCGAAGAAGACGACGGCCAAGAAGGCGGCGGCGAAGAAGACGGTGGCGGCCGAGCAGTCGTCGTCCGGCGTCACGGCTTCGGCCGACGAGGTCTGACCTCTTCGCACCGCGCTTTGACGCAGTCGGGCCGGTCCCCCCAGGGGACCGGCCTGCTGCGTTCCGGCGCCTGCCGCTCCCCCCACCCCGCGTTCATCTGCAAGGAGAACCTTCATGATCGGCATGATTCTGGCGGCCGGCGCGGGCCGGCGCCTGCGCCCCTACACCGACACGCTCCCCAAGGCCCTGGTGCCGGTCGGACCGGAGGGGGACGAGGAGAGCCTGACCGTCGTCGACCTGACCCTGGGCAACTTCGCCGAGGTCGGTCTGACCGATGTGGCGATCATCGTGGGCTACCGCAAGGAAGCCCTGTACGAGCGCAAGGCCGCCCTGGAGGCGAAGTACGGTGTCACGCTCACGCTGATCGACAACGACAAGGCGGAGGAGTGGAACAACGCCTACTCCCTGTGGTGCGGCCGTGACGCCCTCAAGGAGGGTGTGATCCTCGTCAACGGCGACACCGTGCACCCGGTCTCCGTCGAGAAGACCCTGCTCGCCGCGCGCGGCGGGGGCAAGAGGATCATTCTCGCCCTCGACACGGTGAAGCAGCTGGCGGACGAGGAGATGAAGGTTGTCGTCGACCCCGGCAAGGGGGTACGGCGGATCACGAAGCTGATGGACCCGGCCGAGGCCACCGGTGAGTACATCGGCGTCACCCTCATCGAGGGCGACGCGGCCGAGGAGCTGGCCGACGCGCTGAGGACGACGTATCTGCGGGACCCGGACCTCTACTACGAGGACGGCTACCAGGAGCTCGTCAACCGCGGCTTCACGGTCGACGTGGAGCCGATCGGCGAGGTCGACTGGGTCGAGATCGACAACCACGAGGACCTGGCCAAGGGCAGGAAGATCGCGTGCCAGTACTGACCCGGCTGATCCCCGCTCCGGTCGTCGTCGACATCCGGGCCGGCGCTCTGTCCGATCTGGCGGTCGTCCTCGCCGATCAGCGGATCTCCGGCTCGGGCAAGCTGGCGATCGCGATCAGCGGGGGCTCCGGACGGGCGCTGCGCGAACGGCTCTCGGACAGTCTGCCCGGTGCTTCCTGGTTCGAGGTGGGCGGCGGCACGCTGGACGACGCCGTCAAGCTCGCGGAGGCCATGAAGTCGGGCCGGTACGACGCCGTCGTCGGCCTCGGCGGCGGCAAGATCATCGACTGTGCGAAGTTCGCCGCGGCGCGCGTGGGGCTGCCGCTCGTAGCCGTGGCGACGAACCTGTCCCACGACGGGCTGTGCTCACCGGTGGCCACGCTGGACAACGACGCGGGCCGGGGCTCGTACGGTGTCCCGAACCCGATCGCCGTCGTCATCGACCTCGACATCATCCGTGAGGCGCCGGTCCGGTACGTGCGGTCCGGGATCGGCGACGCGCTCTCGAACATCTCAGCGGTGGCGGACTGGGAGCTCGCCCACCGGATCAACGGCGAGGACATGGACGGACTGGCCGCCGCGATGGCCCGGCAGGCCGGCGAGGCCGTACTGCGCCACCCCGGAGCTCTCGGGGACGACGCCTTCCTCCAGGTGCTGGCCGAGGGGCTGGTGCTGACCGGCATCTCGATGTCGGTGGCGGGGGACAGCCGTCCTGCCTCCGGTGCCTGCCACGAGATCAACCACGCCTTCGACCTGCTCTTCCCCAAGCGGGCGGCGAGCCACGGTGAGCAGTGCGGTCTGGGCGCGGCGTTCGCGATGCATCTGCGCGGCGCGCACCAGGAGTCCGTACGGATGGCCGAGACGCTGCGGCGCCACGGGCTGCCGGTCACTGCGGAGGAGATCGGGTTCAGCGCGGACGAATTCGTCTCGGTGGTCGGTTACGCGCCCCGCACCAGACCGGGCCGCTACACGATCCTGGAGCATCTGGACCTGTCCCCGGACGGGATCCGGGACGCCTACGCCGACTACGTCGGAGCCATCGCGGCCTGACCCCGGGCCGGGAACGGAGCCCGGTTTGACCGGGCTGTACAGGTCCCCGTAATCTTGACCCTCGGCGTTTGTTTCGCCACACCTCTGAGCACTCACCTCCCGCTCGTCCGGGAGAGGCCGCTCGTCCAATCCGGATCATCACGGGTCCCCGGACCCGTGTGAGCTGCTGGCTTCAGAGGTTTCCGCTTCGAGTGAGAGTGAGATCCGCGTGTACGCCATCGTGCGCAGCGGTGGTCGCCAGCACAAGGTTGCTGTCGGCGACATCGTTGAGGTTGACAAGATTCCCACCGCCAATGTTGGCGACACGGTAGAGCTCTCTACCCTGCTCGTTGTCGACGGCGACGCTGTGACCAGCGACCCGTGGGTGCTGGACGGCATCAAGGTCCAGGCCGAGATTGTGGACCACCACAAGGGCGCGAAGATCGACATCCTTCGCTACAAGAACAAGACCGGCTACCGCCGTCGCCAGGGTCACCGCCAGCAGTACACGGCGATCAAGGTCACCGGTATCCCCGCGGCTGCGAAGTAAGGGACTGAGAACACATGGCACACAAGAAGGGCGCATCGTCCACCCGGAACGGGCGCGATTCCAATGCTCAGCGGCTCGGCGTGAAGCGCTTCGGCGGTCAGGCCGTCAACGCCGGTGAGATCCTGGTCCGCCAGCGCGGCACCCACTTCCACCCGGGCACGGGCGTCGGCCGTGGCGGCGACGACACGCTGTTCGCCCTCGCCGCCGGTGCGGTCGAGTTCGGCACGCACCGTGGCCGCAAGGTCGTGAACATCGTTCCGATCGCCGGCTGATTTTCGGCGCTCGTCGAGCGGTATGACGTGGAGGCGGACCTCACTTCCTGTTACGGGAAGTGGGTCCGCCTTTCGCGTGTTGCTCCTACAGGGGCGCACGAGCGAGACATTTCTTCATGTATGTAACTGGAGGTTTCACCCATGACCACCTTCGTGGACCGCGTCGAGCTGCATGTCGCCGCGGGTAACGGAGGCCACGGCTGTGCCTCCGTTCACCGTGAGAAGTTCAAGCCGCTCGGCGGCCCGGACGGCGGCAACGGCGGCCGTGGCGGCGATGTGACCCTGATCGTCGATCAGGCCGTCACCACGCTCCTCGACTACCACCACCACCCCCACCGCAAGGCCACCAACGGCCAGCCCGGTGCCGGTGACAACCGCACCGGCAAGGAGGGCCAGGACCTGATCCTGCCCGTGCCGGACGGCACCGTCGTGCTGGACCGCGAGGGCAATGTGCTCGCCGACCTCGTCGGCCAGGGCACCATGTTCGTCGCCGGCCAGGGCGGCCGGGGCGGCCTCGGCAACGGCGCGCTGGCCTCCGCCCGCCGCAAGGCCCCCGGCTTCGCGCTCCTCGGCGAGCCCGGCGAGAGCCGGGACATCGTCCTGGAGCTCAAGACCGTCGCCGACGTGGCCCTGGTGGGTTACCCGAGCGCCGGCAAGTCCTCGCTCATCTCGGTTCTGTCGGCGGCCAAGCCGAAGATCGCCGACTACCCCTTCACGACCCTCGTCCCGAACCTGGGCGTGGTCACCGCGGGCTCCACCGTCTACACCATCGCCGACGTACCGGGCCTGATCCCGGGCGCCAGCCAGGGCAAGGGCCTCGGCCTGGAGTTCCTGCGGCACGTCGAGCGCTGCTCGGTGCTCGTACACGTACTGGACACGGCGACGCTGGAGTCCGACCGTGACCCGCTCTCCGACCTCGACATGATCGAGGAGGAGCTGAAGCTTTACGGGGGGCTGGAGGACCGGCCCCGCATCGTCGTCCTCAACAAGATCGACATCCCGGACGGCCAGGATCTCGCGGAGATGATCCGCCCGGACCTGGAGGCCCGCGGCTACCGCGTCTTCGAGGTGTCGGCGGTCGCCCGTACCGGCCTCAAGGAGCTCTCCTTCGCACTGGCCGGTGTCATCGCCGAGGCGCGTGCCGCCAAGCCGGTGGAGGAGGCGACCCGTATCGTCATCCGCCCCAAGGCGGTCGACGACGCCGGGTTCACCGTGGTGCTGGAGGACGACGGCATCTACCGGGTGCGCGGCGAGAAGCCGGAGCGCTGGGTGCGCCAGACCGACTTCAACAACGACGAGGCGGTCGGCTATCTCGCGGACCGGCTGAACCGGCTCGGTGTCGAGGACGAACTGCGCAAGGCCGGTGCCCGGGCGGGCGACGGCGTGGCCATCGGCGCCGAGGACAACGCGGTCGTCTTCGACTGGGAGCCGACGGTGAGCGCCGGTGCGGAGATGCTCGGCCGCCGTGGCGAGGACCACCGTCTGGAGGAGCCGCGTCCGGCCGCTCAGCGCCGCCGCGACCGCGAGTCGGAGCGCGACGAGGCCAGCAAGGAGTACCAGGAGTTCGACCCGTTCGCGTAAGGGCTCGGGCTTCCTGAAGGCCGGGCACGGCCGGATCATCCGGCCGTGCCCGGCTTTCCGCGTGTGCGGCGGCCCTCCGCCGCGGCTGTTCGCGCCGCTCGCTACTCGCGTTCGTCGGCGAGTTCCTTCGCCTTCTCCAGCATCCGGTCCACCACCCGGCCCGAGGCATGGCCGTCGTCCAGGTCGCAGAAGAGCCTGTGGAACCGCTCGTAGCGCTCCTCGTGTGCTGACGCCACCTCGTCGATGTCGCGGATCGCGTCGATCAGCTCCTCGGACGTGCCGATCAGCGGGCCGGGCGCGTCGTTCTCGAAGTCGAAGTAGAAGCCGCGCAGCTGGTCCCGGTAGTGCTCCAGGTCGTAGGTGAAGAAGAGCATCGGCCGCCTGAGGTGCGCGTAGTCGAACATCACGGACGAGTAGTCCGTGACCATGATGTCGGCGACGAGATACAGATCGGCGATGTCGGGGTACTCGGACACGTCGAAGACGAATCCGTTGCCTGCCCCGGGGATGCTGTCCACCACGTTGGAATGGCGACGGATCAGCAGGATGTGATCGTCACCGAGACGCTCCCGCGCCTGCCCGGTGTCCAGACGCAGATCGAACTTGAACTGCCCCTGCCGGTGCGCCAGGTCATCGCGCCAGGTGGGGGCGTAGAGCACGACCTTCTTGCCGTCCGGCAGCCCGATGCGTGCCTTGATCTCCTTGGCCCGTGCCTGGAGGTCGGGTGCGTAGAGGTAGTCGTTGCGGGGGTAGCCGGTCTCGACGATCTCGCCGTCGTATCCCATGGCCCGCTTGAGGATCGGGGTGCTGAACCGGTTGGAGGACACCAGCATGTTCCAGCTGCGCGACTCCTGCTGGAGCTGGGCGTGGTACTGCGGATTGAACTTCGGCGCGTCGATGTCCAGGCCGATCTTCTTCAGCATGGTGCCGTGCCAGGTCTGGACGATGACCTGTCCCGGCCGGCGCTCGATCCAGTGCGGGAGATGAGCGTTGGTCACGATGTACCGGCAGCGCGCCAGCGCGTCGTACCACTCGGCTCCCCAGAAGCGGATCTTCGCGGCCGTGGGCGGCAGGTTCACCTGTCCGTCCCTGACCAGCCACAGGTGCTGTACGTCCGCGTCGCGCCTGAGCAGTTCCTCGTGGATGGCGCGGGGGCTGTCGGAGTACTGCTTGCCGTTGTAGCTGATGTACAGCACGGCGTCGCGCAGCGGCTTCTCGCGGCCGGCCTCGTACACCTCGCGGTGCAGCCTGTCCTGCCGGTAGCGGCCGCGTTCGAGGATGGTCAGGTCGGAGGGGCACTGGAGCTGGGGGAAGTCGTACCAGCGGGACTCGAAGTGGTACTCCCGGCCTGCGTGTTCGCCGGAGACCGGGAAGGAGGGCACGGCCAGCCGGTCGATGACGAAGGGGACGTCGGGGCTGCCGTCCCCGGGCCGGAGGCAGAAGTTCCACCGGCCGCTCTTCAGCGGGCGGGGGCCGTTGGGGCCGGGCATGGACGAGGGCGTGAACCCGGCGACGAACGAACCGTCCGGGAGGACCCGCAGCGGCACGGTCTTCTCGTCGAAGAAGTCACGTGCCTTGATGAGGAAGGAGGCCTCGCGCAGACCGTCCGGCATGGAACCCCGGACGGTGTACTCGCCCTCGGCCATCCGTACCTCGGTCATCCTGGCCTGGACCGGGCGTCCGGAGAACTTCAGATAGCCGTTGCTTCCCGCGATCAGCGCGAGTTCGTTCCGCTCGGCGGCCTGGGCGAGGGTGGCGGGGAGCCGGATCTGGAGGTCGGCGAGTCCGTCACGGACCACGGTGCCGAAGCGGCGCTCCGTTCCGTCGGGGGCGGTGGCGACGAGCTCGGTGCTCCAGTTGCGCCGTGAGGCGAGGGCCGGATGGGCCCCCTCGGGAGCGGTTCCCTCGTCGGCCATGTCCTGGTGCTCGGGCAGCAGCGCGACATCCTTGAGCGGCACCAGGACCCGGAAGGACGCGTGGCCGTCCGGACCGGGTTCCAGGACGGCGGGGTAGGAGATGACCTCGCCGCTCTTGCGGTTGGAGACCTCCAGACCGACCGCTTCGTCCGCCGCCAGCGGGACGCGGATCCTGCCCTCGATCTCGACGCTCTCGTCCACGGCACGGTGCCCGGTGATCAGGGCGCGTACCCGCTCGACACGCAGCTTCAGGGTCCCCGTGGAAGTGTTGGGGAGCAGCCGGTGGTCCTCGTCCAGCCACTGGTACGGCGCGTGGTTGGCCGCGCCCGCTCCACTCGCGTGCACGGCACGCTTGCGGACCAGTCCGGCCGAGGCGATGCCCAGGCCGACGTGCCAGGTGCCCTCCACCCACCGGCCGCCCTTGCGGAGCTTCGCGGGGTCGAACAGCAGCTCCCAGCCCGCCCAGTCGTAGTTGTTCTGCTTCCGGGGGGACAGCGCGGTGCACTCGGGGCTGTAGACGTTGCGCAGGGGCAGCACCGTACGCCGTCGTGAGCCGTGCTTCTTGAGCGCCAGAACCTTGACGGCGCTGTGCTTCGTCGACTGGTCGATCCGGTCGATCCACGCGTGGCCGGACAGCCGGAGCCTGCCGTTCTCCCAGGTGACCTTCTGGAGCGGGGCACGGGGCGTGAGGTCGGGGTCGATCCGGCGCGCTCGTTTCGGTATCAGGCCGGCCCGGTGGTCCAGCGCGGAGAAGCTCGCGTACTTGCGGATCCGCCCCTCGATCTCGATCGGGTCGCCGCGCCGCTCGGAGTTGATCAGCTCGACCAGTTCGGTCATGGCGTGCTTGCGCACCAGCAGCCATTTGACCCGCTGGGTTGCGGTCAGCTCCATGACCACCTGCGGATCCACCTGGTTGAGGAAGCGGTTGATGACCCGCAGGAACTCGGCGCGGAACTCCTCGTCCCCCTCGGGGAGCACATTGAGGAAGATCCGCAGATCGCCCTTGAGGACGGTGCGGTCGTACTCGCGCTTCAGCGTCGCGGCCAATTCCCCGGGCTGCGCGCCGAAGAAGCGGCTCACCGACTCCACCGCGGCCGAACGGTCGCGTACGGCCTTCGGCTCGGTTCGGCGCTGGGTGATGGACGGGGTGCCCTCGCCCTCCCGCAGCCGCCAGTAGTACGTGGGGGTGCTGATGATGTCGACGGCCTCGGCCAGGAACTGGGCCGGCACGATGACCGGGACGTCCTCGTAGAGCACCCCTTCGGGGAACGCCAGCCCGTGCTTCTCCCAGAACGAGCGCCGGAAGACCTTGTTGCAGGCGATCTTGTCGTTGAGGAGCTTCCTGTTCACGGACACATGGGTCCGCTGGACGGCGCCGCCCGCGAGGATGCGGTGCATCGGGGACTGCCACACCTTGGTCCTGTTGATGTGCAGCACATTGCCCGTGATGAAGTCCGAACCGCTCTCGTCCAGGCTTGCCAGCATGAGGCGGTAGGCGTCCGGCGGGATCATGTCGTCGCTGTCGACGAACGCGATGAACTCGCTCTCGGGCGCGAGCAGTCCGAGTCCCGTGTTCCGGGCGGCACCCAGTCCCGCGTTCTCCTTGCTGACCAGCCGGAATCGTGGGTCGCGGGCCTCGTACGCGGCCGCGATGGCGGCCGAGCCGTCGGGGGACCCGTCGTTCACCATGATGACTTCGAGGTCCTTGAGCGTCTGCGCGGCCAGCGAGTCCAGGCAGGCGGGCAGATACTGCTCCACGCTGTAGATCGGCACGATGACGCTGAGACGAGGGGCCATGGCTGCGGATTCCTTTCGGGTCAGACCCGCTCGAACAGCTCGAGCGCCTGGGCTGGGGTGGGCGCCGTCCCGCGGTCGGCGAGCGGTACGACGGGAAGGAGGTCCTCCTCGCCCAGGAAGACCCTGCGGACGACGCGCTCCGAGGCCCGGCCGTCGTCGAAGTCGCAGAATCGCTCACGGAAGGTGCTGCGCAGAGCGGCGGACTCGTGGCTCTGCCACGCGCCGGACCGGATGATGTCGGTGAGCTGCTCCTGGCTGGTGGCCACCGCGCCGGGGGGCTCGGCCGGCAGATCGAAGTAGCTGCCCCGGACGGCCTTGTACGTGTCCCAGTCGTCGGCGAAGATCACGATCGGCCGGTCGAGGTTGGCGTAGTCGAACATCGCCGACGAGTAGTCGGTGATCAGGGCGTCGGCCGCGAGGTAGAGCTCCTCCACGCTCGGGTGGGCCGAGACGTCGATCACGCGGCCGCCGGCCAGGAGTTCGGCGAGCCGCCCTGAGGGCCGGTAGAAGTAGTGGCCCCGTACCAGCAGCGTGACGTCGGGCCCGAGCTCCTCGGCCAGCTGCGCGAGGTCGATCCGAGGGGTGAACTCCTTCTGGTACTCACGGTGGGTCGGCATGTAGAGGAAGACCGTGGAGCCGTCCGCCGCACCGATTCCGCGGCGGGCCCGTGCGACCTCCGGCGCTCCGGCGCGGACCAGCACGTCGTTGCGCGGATAGCCCGTCTCCAGCGAGGTGTAGGAGCACGGATACACCCGCTCCCACACCGAGGTGGAGAAGTTGTTGGACGAAAGGCTGTAGTCCCAGCGGTCGCACCGCCGCAGCAGGTCCTCCATCCTCATGCTCGTGGAGGCCGGGTAGTCGGCCTGGTCGAGCCCCATCGTCTTCAGGGGGGTGCCGTGGTGGGTCTGCAGGTGGATCTGGCCCTCGCGCTTGACCAGCGCGTCCGCGAAGTTCACGTTGTTGACGAAGTACTTGCCGCGGGCCAGCGCCGTCCAGTATTCGCGGGAGCCGACGACGACCACCTCGACACCCTCGGGCATCCGGCTCACGTGCTCGGCGCGTACCGCCCAGACCCGGCGGATGTGCGGGGCCAGCCGGGCCAGCTCGGCGTCGATGGCCGCGGGGTTGCACGCGTAGCCCCGGCTCCAGTAGGCGGAGAACACCGCGAGGTTCTCGTCGATGGGCAGCCGTAGCTGGGACCGGTAGAGCAGCCGCATCGCGGCCCGCTTGGCCCGGTTGACGCGCTCGCTGTTGCGCGCCCGCGCCCGGTTGCGGACCCGGTTCGCCCGGGTGACACCCGTCAGGGCCAGATAGGAGTCCCTGCCGAGCAGCGCGTACTTGTACCCGCGGCCCCCGCCGGGCCGCTCGAACCCCGCGGGCAGCCGACGGCGGTAGTCGGCGGCCGCCCGGTGGAAGAAGTCGGCCCGCGCATTCCGGGGGAGGCGGCCCGGCTTTTCCATCACGGTGAGATAGTGGTCGACCATTTTGCCGAAAAGCGCCAGGCGCCAGGAGTCGTGTTCGGGGTGTGCGTCCAGATAGGCGAATACGCGGTCGTACTGGGCGAACACGTCGAAGTGCTTCCGGCTGACCGTACGCAGGATATTTCCGCCCTCGCGCCGCTGCCGGTAGAGCACGCAGGTGCGGTCGAGCAGCGCGATGCGTTCGGCCGCGATCAGGGTGGTGTAGGTCCAGGGGGCGTCCTCGTAGTACCCGGACGGGAAGCGGAAGCCGTGTGCCGCGACGAAATCGCGGCGGTATGCCTTGTTCCAGACGATCTGCAGCAGATCGAGCAGCTCGGGCCGCTCCGACAGGGTGAACACGGCGGGCTCGCCGCGGAGGAGGGCGGCTCGCCGGTTGGGCAGCAGCCGGCCGTCCCAGTAGCTGCGCATGTAGTCGTAGATCAGGATCTCGGGGTCGTCCGTCGCGTCGAGGCGTTCGGCGATGGCGCTCAGCGATCCGGGCGTCAGGGTGTCGTCGCTGTCGAGGAAGATCAGGTAGTCGCCCGCAGCCTGCTCGATTCCGGCATTACGGGCGTGTCCCAGCCCCACGTTCTCGCTGAGGTGGATGACCCGGACCCGTGTGTCACGTGCCGCGTACGCGTCGAGGATGGCGCCTGAGCCGTCCGGTGAACAGTCGTCCACCGCGATGACTTCGAAGTCGGTGAAGTCCTGTCGCAGCACGGAGTCGAGGCACTCCCGGACATACCCCTGCACGTTGTAAGCAGGCACGATGAGTGTCAGTCGAGGCATCCTTCACCAGTCCAGAGATCCTTTTGTGAGGTCCGTGCGAAGGTGCCGATTCGCATTGCGGAATCATGGTGGAGCACCTGAACACCTGAACAGCGTAATTGATGGGCATCCGACCGCCGCGGCTCCGTGTTCGCCTCGGCTTCATAGCGAACGATAATACTGATCCTATTTTTTGTCCGATTCGATGTGCGCGAACATAGCGTGAACCTTTAGGTAGAGCTGTGCACGCCTTTCGGCGGAGTCGCATGCGGAGGAGGGGCGCATGGAATGGCGTGGACGGTTACGGGCGGAGCCGGACGTGTCGGCGTGCGTGTCATGCGGGTGACGCCCGCCCGCGGCCGGAGCCGGTCGCCCGGTGTTCTCCTCGGCGGTCTCCGTCTACGGCACCCGCGTCCGCGACTGCGTCCATGCGGGGGACGTCGCCCGTGCCCGCCCGCCTCCGTCGCCCTGTCGCTCTTTCGGAACGGTGGAAAGAATGACTGAAGTAATTACTGATGGCGAGGGGGTGGGGGAGGGGTGCGGAATTCATGGAATTCGATATGGAGTTCGATGTCGCTCGTATGTGTGGCAGCTTTTTTCGGCAATGGCGTGCGAAATTGAACCGAATGGTTACGGGGGGCCTTCGCTTTTCCTCCGGATGAGTCGGTAAGTGGGTTGACGGAGCTGTTTCGGCGCGGTTGGGAGCCTGGATCTGACTAGGGTCACCCGGGTAGGTCGCAGCTGCTGCGACAGGACGCCCGACTCACCGTGGGGGCAGAACTGTGAAAGCTCTCGTACTTTCCGGCGGGGCAGGCACCCGGCTTCGTCCCATTACGCATACCTCGGCCAAACAGCTGGTCCCGGTGGCCAACAAACCAGTGCTGTTCTACGGGCTCGAAGCCATCGCGGAAGCCGGCATCACCGACGTCGGCATCATCGTGGGCGACACCGAGGAGGAGATCCGCGCGGCGGTCGGCGACGGCTCCCGGTTCGGCATCGACGTCACCTACATCCCGCAGTCCGAGCCGCTCGGCCTCGCGCACGCGGTCCTGATCGCCCAGCGCTTCCTGGGCGACGACGACTTCGTCATGTACCTCGGCGACAACTTCATCGTCGGCGGGATCGCCGGTCTGGTCGAGGGGTTCTGCGCGGACCGGCCCGACGCCCAGATCCTGCTGACCCAAGTGCCCGACCCGACCTCCTTCGGTGTCGCCGAACTCGACGGGGACGGCCGGGTCGTGGCCCTGGAGGAGAAACCCGAGGAGCCCAAGAGCGACCTGGCACTCGTCGGCGTCTACCTCTTCACCCGCGTCATCCACGAGGCCGTCCGCTCGATCCGCCCGTCCTGGCGCGGCGAGCTGGAGATCACCCACGCCATCCAGTGGCTGATCGACCAGGAGCGCGATGTCCGCTCCACCACGATCCGCGGATACTGGAAGGACACCGGCAACGTCACCGACATGCTGGAGGTCAACCGAACCGTGCTGGAGACCGTCGAGCCGTGCACCCGGGGCGCCCACGTCGACGACGAGAGCGAGATCATCGGCCGGGTCCGGATCGAGCCGGGTGCCCGGGTCACCCGCAGCCGGATCGTCGGCCCCGCCATCATCGGCGCGCGTTCGGTGATCGGCGACGCCTACGTCGGGCCGTTCACCTCGGTCGCCCAGGACTGCCGGATCGAGGACAGCGAGATCGAGTACTCCATCGTGCTGCGGGGCGCCTCGATCGACGGTGTCCGCCGGGTGGAGGCCTCCCTCATCGGCCACGAGGTCGAGGTGACCCCCGCACCCCGCAGCCCGTCCGCCCACCGACTCGTCCTCGGCGACCACAGCAAGGTGCAGATCTCCTCATGACGACCCATCTCCTGGTGACCGGCGGCGCCGGCTTCATCGGCTCCCACTACGTCCGTACGCTGCTGGGCCCGGACGGCCCGGGCGACATCGCCGTCACCGTGCTCGACAAGCTCACCTACGCGGGAAATCCGGCCAACCTCGACGCGGTGCGCGACCGTCCCGGATTCTCGTTCGTGCGGGGCGACATCTGCGACGTGGAGCTTGTCGGCACCCTGATGAGCGGGCACGACCAGGTGGTGCACTTCGCCGCCGAGTCGCATGTGGACCGCTCCATCGACGGTGGTGCCGAGTTCGTCCGTACCAACGTCGTGGGCACCCACACCCTCGTCGACGCCGCGCACCGGGCCGGGGTCGGAACCTTCGTGCACGTCTCCACCGACGAGGTCTACGGATCCATCGACGAGGGCTCCTGGACCGAGAGCGAACCGCTCGCACCCAACTCCCCGTACTCCGCCTCCAAGGCGTCCAGTGACCTGATCGCGCTCTCCTACCACCGCACCCACGGACTCGACGTGCGGGTGACCCGCTGTTCCAACAACTACGGGCACCACCACTTCCCCGAGAAGGTCATCCCGCTCTTCGTCACCAACCTGCTCGACGGCCGGGCGGTCCCGCTGTACGGCGACGGCGCCCACGTCCGCGACTGGCTGCACATCGACGACCACGTCCAGGGCATCGAACTCGTGCGCACCAAGGGCCGCGCGGGCCGGGTCTACAACATCGGCGGCGGCACCGAGCTCTCCAACAAGGAGCTCACCGGACTGCTCCTGGAGGCCTGCGGCGCGGACTGGGACACGGACGTCACCTACGTCGAGGACCGCAAGGGACACGACCGGCGCTACTCCGTCGACTGCACCAGGATCCGTGAGGAACTCGGCTACGAGCCCCGCAAGGACTTCCGCACCGGCCTCGCCGAGACCGTGCGGTGGTACCGCGACAACCGCTCCTGGTGGGAGCCGCTCAAGGAGAGGGCGGTCCTGTGAGTACGGTCTGGCTGGTCACCGGGGCCGCCGGAATACTGGGCCAGGACCTCATGGCCGCGCTCGCTCACGAGGACATCACCCCGGTCGCCGCGGACCGCGCGGCCCTGGACATCGCCGACCCCGGCAGCGTCCGGGAGGCGTTCGCCGCCCACCGCCCCTCGGTCGTGGTCAACTGCGCGGCCTGGACCGCCGTCGACGACGCCGAGAGCCAGGAGGAAGCCGCTCTGCGGGTCAACGGCACCGGCCCCGCCGTCCTCGCCGAGGCCTGCCGCGAGCACGGCACCGTTCTGCTCCACGTCTCCACCGACTACGTGTTCGCCGGGGACAGCGCCCGGCCGTACGGCGAGGACGATCCCACCGACCCGCGCAGCGCCTACGGCCGCACCAAACTGGCGGGCGAACGCGCCGTGCTGACGACCCTCCCCGACACCGGCTACGTCGTGCGCACCGCCTGGCTCTACGGCGCGGGCGGTGCCAACTTCGTCCGCACGATGATCAGACTGGAGGGCGTCAAGGACACCCTCGACGTGGTGGACGACCAGCGCGGACAGCCCACCTGGACCGTCGATCTGGCCGGCCGGCTCGTCCGGCTCGGACAGGCGGCCCTCGACGGCACCGCCCCGGCCGGCGTCTACCACGGCACCAGCGGCGGCGACACGACCTGGTTCGGCTTCACCCGGGAGATCTTCCGGCTGCTCGGCGCGGACCCGGCCCGGGTCCGCCCGACCACCAGCGGGGCCTTCGTGCGCCCGGCCCCCCGGCCCGGGTTCAGCGTGCTCGCGCAGCGGCGGTTCGCGGCGGCCGGGATCGAGCCCATCCGGGACTGGCGCACGGCACTGGACGAGGCGTTCCCGGCGCTGCTCGCCGCGGAACGGCCCGCAGCGCCCCGCTGAGCCGCACGTCCCGGCCGGCCCGGCCGGTTCCGCCGCTCACCGCCGAAACCCCCGCGGGGCCTCCGGCCCTTCGGCCCCCGACCGTCCCCGACCGTCCCCGACCGTCCCCGACCGCTCCTGATCAGAGGCCGGCCGGGGCGAGAGGCCGGCGGGCCGGGGGCGGACCGGCCGCCCGCAGCCGCGCGTAGTACGCCTCGCACTCCTCGTACGAGGGAAGCAGCCCCTGCTGTTCCGCCTCGGCCAGCGACGGAGCCCCGGCGTCCTTCCCGGACAGCAGCGGCGCGATCTCCGACGGCCAGGCGATACCCAGGTCCGCGTCGAGCGGATCGATGCCGTGCTCGCGCCCGGGAGCGTAACCCTCGGAGCAGAGATAGAGGACGCACGCGTCGTCCGTCAGCGCCATGAAGGCGTGGCCGAGCCCCTCGGCGAGGTACACCGCCCGGTGATCGGTGTCGTCGAGCCGGACCCCCTCCCAGCGTGTGTAGGAGGGTGAGCCGGTCCGGATGTCCACGATCACGTCGAGCACGGCGCCGCGTACGCACTTCACGTACTTCGCCTGGCCCGGCGGCACGTCGGCGAAGTGGATCCCGCGCAGCGTGCCCCGGCGGGAGACGGAGAAGTTGGCCTGCGCGAGCCCCAGCGGATGCCCCGCGGCCTCCCCGAGATCCGAGGCCCTGAACCACTCGTGGAAGCTGCCCCGGTCGTCCGGGATGACCTCGGGCTCGTGCACCCAGGCCCCGGGGATGGAGAGCTGGCGCATGCGATCACGTCCTGTTCCTGGAGTTCGCCGGTCGTTCGGCCGTGGAGCCGACGTCTCCTGCAACGAGTTGTGGCGCGAAACAGATACGGAACGGTACGGATCAGGGCGAAACGGGGTCCACGGTGCGGAACGTGAAGGCGCCGGTTTCCGCGCTCGCGTAGATTGCGGGGTCCAGCGAGGCGAACCATGGGGGATGCACGTGTCAGGGGCCAGGCAGGGCGTCACGGAGGCCCGCAGGATCGTGGTCAAGGTCGGTTCCTCCTCTCTCACCACTGCCGCCGGGGGCCTCGACGCCGACCGGGTCGACGCACTCGTCGACGTGCTGGCCAAGGTGCGCAGCGGCGGCGAGCGGGAGGTCGTCCTCGTCTCCAGCGGCGCCATCGCGGCCGGACTCGCCCCGCTGGGCCTGCACCGCAGGCCCAAGGACCTGGCCCGGCAGCAGGCCGCCGCCAGTGTCGGCCAGGGGCTGCTCGTCGCCCGCTACACCGCCTCCTTCGCCCGCTACGGCGTCCGCGTCGGCCAGGTCCTGCTCACCAGCAACGACACCAGCCGCCGCGCCCACTACCGCAACGCCTACCGCACCCTGGACCAGCTCCTGGACATGGGCGCGCTGCCGATCGTCAACGAGAACGACACCGTCGCCACCGACGAGATCCGCTTCGGCGACAACGACCGGCTGGCCGCGCTCGTCGCCCACCTGGTCCGTGCCGATCTGCTGATCCTCCTCTCCGACGTGGACGGCCTCTACGACGGCGACCCGAGCATCCCGGGCACCACTCGCATCGCGGAGATCACCGGCCCCGCCGATCTCGCCGGGGTCAGCATCGGCAGCGCCGGCAAGGCGGGCGTCGGGACCGGCGGCATGGTCACCAAGGTCGAGGCCGCCCGGATCGCCACCGCAGCCGGTGTGCCGGTCGTCCTGACCTCGGCGAGCCACGCCGCCGACGCACTGGCGGGCCGTGACACGGGCACCTACTTCCACCGCACCGGACGCCGCTCCGCGGACCGGCTGCTGTGGCTCGCCCACGCCTCCACCCCGCAGGGTTCGCTGACCCTGGACGACGGGGCCGTGCAGGCGGTCCTGGAGCGCCACAGCTCGCTGCTGCCGGCCGGGATCGCCGCGGTCGAGGGCGAGTTCACCGCGGGGGACCCGGTGGAGCTGCGCGATCTGCGGGGCCGGCCGGTCGCCCGCGGGCTCGTCAACTTCGACGCCAAGGAGATCCCGCAGCTTCTCGGCCGCTCCACCCGCGACCTGGCCCGCGAACTCGGTCCCGCCTACGAGCGCGAGGTCGTACACAGGGACGATCTTGTCCTTCTCCACACCTGACCGGCCCCTGAAACGGCTGAAAGTCCAGCCTTCGGGCAGAGACCTTCACGAAAACCGCCCCACGCCGGGCCGAGGACTGGTCCACTTTGTAGCAGGGACACTGCGGGGTACACAGCACAGCAACATATTCACAGGAGGCGCCGGTGAGACGAGCGCGCCCGGGGGCGCCGCCCCGAGGAACGGGTGGTCGCGCCCTGACCAGCGTCGGAGCAGGGGCCGGCTTCGACGGAAGCAGGCCCGTGGACCGGAGGGACGAGCGGACCACCGGGCCGGAACCGAGGCTGGGCGGCCCTGAACGCACCCAGTCGAAGCTGTGGCACATCACGCTCTGTGTCTCCGGCGCCGAGTTCCCGCTGAAGGAGGTCAGACGCGGCCTCGAACAGCTCGCGCACGACCACCCCTTCCTGCTGACCAGCCGCTATGCCAACGACCACGCGGAGATCCGCTACTGGGAAGAGGCCCGCGACCTGCACGACGCGGCGGCCGTCGCCCTGCGGCTCTGGGGCGAGCACCGGTCCAGCGCGGGGCTGCCGCCCTGGGAGATCGTGGGCCTGGAGGTCATCGACCGCGAGACGTACCACCAGCGCATCGCCGAGGGGTACGGGCCGCCTCCGGCCGCCCCGGTGGGCGTGCACCCGTACTGACCCGGCCGCCGTCCCCGGACGGCCGTCTCGCATCACGGGATACGTGCCGGATGCCCGCAGCGTGCGCACTACTCTGCGGGCATGACCACGCTTTCGCCGTACGACAACATGTCCCCGGTCGCCCAGGCCGCCTACCGGGCCCGCTCCGCGGCCGCCGACATCGCGCCACTTCCGCGGGCGGCGAAGGACGACGCGCTGCTGGCGATCGCGGACGCGCTCGAAGTGCGCACCAGCGACATCCTCGCGGCCAACGCCGAGGACGTGGCGCGTGCCCGCGAGGCCGGGACCAGCGAGTCGGTCGTCGACCGGCTCACCCTCACTCCCGAGCGGATCCGGGCCATCGCGGCCGATGTGCGGGACGTCGCGGCGCTGCCCGATCCGGTCGGCGAGGTGGTGCGCGGCTCGACCCTGCCCAACGGCATCGATCTGCGTCAGGTCCGGGTGCCGCTGGGCGTGGTCGGGATCATCTACGAGGCCCGGCCCAATGTGACGGTGGACGCGGCGGCCCTCTGCCTGAAGTCGGGCAACGCCGTGCTGCTGCGCGGTTCGTCCTCCGCCTACGCCTCCAACAGCGCACTCGTCCGGGTACTGCGCGACGCTGTCGGCGGCTCCGGTCTGCCGGCCGACGCGGTGCAGCTGGTGCCCGGCGAGAACCGTGACTCCGTACGCGAGCTCATGCGGGCGCGCGGCCTGGTCGACGTGCTCATTCCGCGCGGCGGCGCCTCGCTGATCCGCACCGTCGTCGAGGAGTCCACCGTGCCGGTGATCGAGACCGGTACCGGCAACTGCCATGTGTACGTGGACGCGGAGACCGATCTCGACATGGCCGTCTCCATCCTGGTCAACTCCAAGGCGCAGCGCCCGAGCGTCTGCAACGCCGCGGAGACGCTCCTGGTCCACAAGGACGTCGCCGACGCGTTCCTGCCCCGGGCCCTGGACGCGCTCGCCGAGGCCGGGGTGACCGTGCACGGGGACGAGCGGGTCCTGGAGTACGCCGAGGGGTCCAAGGCCACCGTGGTGGCGGCGACACCGGATGACTGGGAGACCGAGTACCTCTCGTACGACATCGCGGCGGCCGTCGTGGAGTCGCTGGACGCGGCCGTGGCTCACATCCGGCTCTGGTCCTCCGGCCACACCGAGGCGATCGTGACGACCTCGCAGGCCGCGGCCCGCCGTTTCACCCAGTTGGTGGATTCGACGACGGTGGCGGTGAACGCCTCGACCCGCTTCACGGACGGCGGCCAGTTCGGCTTCGGGGCGGAGATCGGTATCTCCACACAGAAGCTGCACGCCAGAGGCCCCATGGGGCTGCCGGAGCTGACGTCCACGAAGTACATCGTGACCGGCGACGGCCATGTGAGGTGACCGCACGAGGGGGCGGATGCGCCGTCGCCCTGCCCAAAACCACCCCGCGGGTCTAGGCTGAGGCTGTGCCGGACGACGTGGGGGGCAGGCCGTTCCCGAACGGCTGGGAGCCCGACGACGACCGCGGGGGCGCGGACGAGGACTTCGCCTCCGTGGTGTTCGACGAGGATTTCGTCCGGGCAGCCGAGTTCCATGAACCGACCGCCGTCGAGCGGCTGTTGGCTGCTGCCGAGGCGCGCGCCGAGGCCGAGGCCCACCGGGCCCGGTCCGGTGGCGGACCGCTGGACGACGACCTCTACGACGACGGCTTCGGGCGCAGGGGCGCCTATGGCGACCCGCTCGGCGCGGATGACGACTTCTACGACGGCGGGCCCTACGGCCGGCACGGCGGCTCTCTGCGTCCCTACCGGGGTGCTGCCCGCTGGCACCGGCCCGTGGCCTGGCTGCTGGCCGTGCTGATGGGTGTGGGCATGGTGGCGCTGGCCTTCAGCGCCGTCTACCGCAACACCTCGGGCGACCGGCAGGATCAGGTCCCGCCACCGGTCACGAGCGGTGTGGACAGCGCACCCGGGCCCACCGCGGCCCCGTCCGCCGCTGACGGCTACTCCCGCCCGATGCTCTCCGCCGTCCCTCACGCACCCTGACACGGACGGTATGACGCGCAGGCCCTGCCCGGGGGTGTGACGCGCAGGCCCTGCCTGGGGGTGTGAGGCGCACGCCCTCACCCGCTCGGCGTAGCTGTCCCGGGCCGCTGCCGCACGCCGACGCGTGCGCTGTGCCGTCCGGGGGCCGCCGCCACACGGCGCGCGCGCCTCCGGGCGCTGCGACGTCTGCGGTCGGGGTCCGCCCGGCCGGGGGAACCCTCGGGGCAGTTCCCGCCCGTCGCCGCGTTTACCTCAGCCGCAATCGACCTACTCTGAAGATATGACCCCTCACCCGCTCGAAGAGGGGGCTTCTCACTTGTCCGCGCATGCCCATGCATGACGGGCAGGCCCTGCCCGGAGCCTTTCGGCCGGACGGGGCGCACCGTTTCGGCCCCGGTCGGTGGCGTGGAGTCGGGAGAAGTCATGGCAGACCGCGGAGATCCCCCCGAAGGCCCGGCGGAGAACAGTGCGAGCGGCAGCGAGGACGAGTACCGGTCACTGGTCTTCGACGAGTCGTTCGTCAAGGCTGCCCGGCTGCAGGAGTTCTCCGCCCAGGAGCGTATGGGGGAGCACGCCCGTGCCGTCCGGAGCCTGCCGGGCCGCGCTGCCCGCAACGGCTCACGGGCCGCGCTCGCCCTGGTCGTCCTGATCGCCCTGGCCTTCGGAGCCGCCGTCTTCATGGGCCTCCGACACCCCTACCAGAACCCCGTCACCCGACGGGCCGAGCCGCTGCGGATGACGATCGTCCCGCTGGCGCCGCGCGGCGCGGTGCCCGCCGGCACCACAGCCGCACTCTTCGCGGGCAGCCCCGCAGCCCAGTTCCCGAAAGGGGGCGCGGGCATCAGCCTTCCGGTGACCCGACGGACGGAGAACTTCTCCGACAGCCAGGTGTACGCGGCCCTGGCCACGGCGAAGGACTATCTGGTGGCCTCCTCGCTCGACCCCGACGTCCTGGGCGGGCGCGTCGTACGGCCGGTGGAGTCACTGCTCGACCCGGACCAGATGACTCAGTTCGAGCGGAGCATGAGCGCCCCGCGCGACGACGGGCAGCACGCCGCGTCCGGCTGGCTGGTGCGGTTCGATCCGGACGAGGTCACGGCCGATCCGGAGATCCGGGTACGGGGCACCCTGCGCTACGGCGAGGCGGGTGCCGACGCCCTGGAGGTGGTGTCGGACCACACCTTCGCCTATGTGCTCCGCCCGGCCGTCACGGGTCCCCAACAGGCGGCCGGTGCCTCGCTGTTCACCGTACGGCGGGAGATGCGCTTCCGGTTCGACCGGGACGATCTGCGGCTCCACCGGCTGGAGGTGCGGACCAGCTACGTCCAGGCAGGACCGCAGTCCTGCACCGATGACACCACCGGGGCCCTGCGGCCCTTGCTCGCGGGTGGAAGGGCGGCCGACGGTGGCCCGGCGGGCACCGACCCGTACGAGGAGGGCCGGCCCGCCGCGGCGCTGTGCGGGACGCTGGCCGTCAGCTCCCCGCCGTCCCGGGCTCAGGGTCCCCGGGCCTCGGCGGGCGCTGTGAGCCGTCCGTAGCGTCACTCCCGGCCGCGCCGCTTCCCTTGGCGCCGCCGCCCGCGCCGGTGAACTTGTCGCGGAGCTTGCCGCCCAGGTCCCCCGCGCCGCCCGCTATGTCGCCGACCAGCTTCATCAGCGGGTCCTTGCTGCTGCGCACCGAATCGGCGTAGTGCGAGGCGGACTCCTTGAAGGCGTCCGTCACCGAGGTGTCCTTGTCCTCGTCGCGCCGCGGGTAGTGGCCGTCCATGATCCGCTGGTAGTCGCGGGTCTCGGACCACTTCTTCAGCTCGGCCGCGCGCACCGTGGTGAACGGGTGCGAACGGGGGAGCACGTTCAGGATCTTGAGGACGGAATCGCGCAGGTCGCCGGCCTTCTCGTACTCGTCGGCCTGGGCGAGGAACGCGTCCACGTTCATCTCGTGGAGGTGGTTGCCGCCGGCGATCTTCATCAGCCCGCGCATGGAGGCCCGCAGATCCTGGCCGACCAGCAGCCCGGCCCGGTCGGCGGACAGCTCGGACTTGCGGAACCACTCGCGCAGCGCGGTGACGATCGCCATGATCGCGACATTGCCGAGGGGGATCCACGCCACCTTGAGGGCGAGATTGGTGAGGAAGAGCAGGATCGTGCGGTAGACGGCGTGGCCGGAGAGGGCATGTCCCACCTCGTGGCCGACGACCGCCCGCATCTCCTCCTCGTCGAGCAGCTCCACCAGACCCGTCGTCACCACGATGATCGGCTCGTCCAGGCCGATGCACATGGCGTTGGGCTGCGGGTTCTGGCTGACGTACATCGGAGGGACCTTCTCCAGGTCCAGGATGTAACAGGCGTCCCGCAGCATGTCGTTGAGATGGCTGAACTGCGCGTCGCTCACCCGGACGGAGTCCGACAGGAAGAGCAGTCGCAGACTGCGCTCCGGCAGCAGTCCGCTCAGGGCCTTGAAGACGGTGTCGAAGCCACTCAGCTTCCGCAGCGCCACCAGCGCCGAGCGGTCGGCCGGGTGTTCGTACGCCCGGGAGGAGATTCCCGGGAAACGCCTGCGCTGCCTGCTCGGCACCTGGCCGTCGTTCTCGTGGCTGCCGTCGGTCATGAATGGGCCCCCTGTTCGTACGAGACATCGCTCGCCCCCTGACAAATCCCAGCGTAGGTGCTGGGGCTACGGTGTGCGGGGGGCTGTGGACAACTGAGGAGACGCCCGACATGCCGCACACCGTTGCTCTGTTCGCCGCCGCATCCGAGGAACAGGGGCCGGGCAACACGATCCGCATCGTGCTGATCGTCTCGCTCGTCGGAGCAGCGCTGCTGGCCTGGTTCCTGCTGCGCGGATACCGCAACGACGACAACAACGACTGAGTCGGCGTGAGCGTGCCCGGGGCACCCGCATACGATGTCCGCGACGTCTTCCCCCCGACTCCCGATCGATAGGTCCTGCCGAAGATGAGCCTCACGAGCACCGCACACCAGCTGGTCACCGTCGCCGCCGAGGGCGAGCACGGTGGCAATCACGAAAGTCTCAGCCCGCTCCTCACCGGTGGCGGTGCGTTTGTCGCGCTTCTCCTCCTTCTGTGGATTACCACGCGCTTCAACCGCGACCGCTGAGACCGAGGCGTACAGCTGTGCCAGTAGGCTCTGCACGCATGGGAGAGCAGGAAGTGCCTACCGGCCGCGGAAGACGCCGACTCGGCGTGATGGGCGGGACGTTTGACCCGATTCATCATGGACACCTGGTGGCGGCCAGTGAAGTGGCCGCCCAGTTCCACCTCGATGAGGTGATCTTCGTTCCGACCGGGCAGCCGTGGCAGAAGAGCCACAAGCAGGTCTCCCCGGCCGAGGACCGCTATCTGATGACGGTCATCGCGACCGCGTCCAACCCGCAGTTCTCGGTCAGCCGCAGCGATATCGACCGCAACGGCCCCACGTACACGATCGACACCCTGCGGGACCTGCGCGAGGTCCACGGCGACGCGGACCTCTTCTTCATCACGGGCGCGGACGCGCTCTCCCAGATCCTCACCTGGCGGGATGCCGACGAGCTCTTCTCGCTGTCCCACTTCATCGGGGTGACGCGGCCGGGGCACGTGCTGACGGACGACGGGCTGCCGGAGGGGGGCGTCTCCCTCGTGGAGGTCCCCGCACTGGCGATCTCGTCCACCGACTGCCGTGTGAGGGTCGCCCAGGGGGACCCGGTCTGGTACCTGGTTCCTGACGGTGTGGTCCGCTACATCGACAAGCGCCAGCTGTACCGCGGCGAATGAGCCACGGAGAGGGGCACCGGTGAACGACCGACAGAATCCGTACGACCCGTACTACCAGCAGCCGCAGATCGTCGGCTACGACGCATACGGGCAGCCGGTGTACCAGCAGCAGCCCGGGCAGCAGCAGTACGACCCGTACGCGCAGCAGCACCAGCCGCACCAGGCCCAGCAGCCTCCGCAGCAGGCGTCACACACGTCACAGGCATCGCAGACCGGTCAGGGGTACGGCTATGACCCGTATGCCCAGCAGCAACAGCAGCAGCCCGTCGCGCCTCCGCAGCAGTACGACCCGTACGCACAGCCGCCCCAGCACCAGCAGCCGCCCCAGCAGCAGTCCCCGCAGCAGGGTTACGGATACGACGGCGGCTACGGCTACGACACGGGCCAGCAGCCCGCCGCTGTCGACACCACGCAGCAGTGGGGCATCCCGCAGCAGGCCCAGGCGCCCGCCGCCGCACCACCGCAGCGGGCCCCCGAACAGCAGCGGGCCACCGAACCGCAGCCGCCCGCAGAGCCGGAGGCGGGCGTTCCGGGGCCGCGCCGGGGTGACCGGGACTACCGCACGGAGCAGTTCTCCTTCATAGAGGAGCCCGACGAGGACTCCGAAGACGTCATCGACTGGCTGAAGTTCACCGAGAGCCGCAGCGAACGGCGCGAGGAGGCACGCCGCCGCGGTCGCAACCGGATGGTCGCGCTGATCGTCGTCGCCTCACTCGTCGTGCTCGGCGGTGCCGGCTACCTGTGGTCGGCGGACAAGATCCCCGGTCTCTCCGCGTCGGAGAAGGAGAGCACCACGGCGACCGGTCCGCAGCGGCGCGACGTCATCGTGGTCCACCTCCACAACACGAAGGCGGGCGGCACGTCCACGGCCCTGCTCGTCGACAACGTCACCACCAAGCAGGGCACCACGGTTCTGCTGCCCAACTCGCTGGTCGTCGCCGACGAGGACGGCGCCACCACCACGCTCGCCAAATCGGTGGACGACGACGGGACCTCCGGAACCCGTGAGTCCATCGAATCGCTGCTCGGTACCGAGATCAGCGGCACATGGCGGCTCGACACCCCGTATCTGGAGAACCTCGTCGACCTGGTCGGCAACATCGAGGTCGACACCGACACCGCTGTTCCCGACGCCAAGAAGGGGGCCGCGCCCCTGGTGAAGAAGGGCAAGGCGCAGACGCTCAGCGGACCGATGGCCGTCGCCTACGCCACGTACCGCGGTCCCGGCGAGGCCGAGGCCAGGCAGCTGATGCGGTTCGGGCAGGTCATGCGCGGAGTGCTGCGGAAGATCTCCGACGATCCGAAGGCCGCCACGGTCACCGTCGAGACGCTGGCTCAGATCCTCGACCCCTCCCTGCCCGAGCAGGACCTCGGTGCCTCCCTGGCCAAGCTCGCCGAGCACGCCAAGATCGGCGACTACAAGACCGCGCTGCTGCCGGTCCAGGGCGACGGCACCCTCACCGAGGCGGCCACCGAGAGCGTCGTCAAGGACATCCTGGGCGGCACGTTCAAGGCCCCGGCCGCGGACGCGGCGGTACGGGTCGGCGTCAAGGACGCCACGGGCACCGGCCGCGGTACGGAGTCCGCCCGGATCGAGCTGGTCAACGGCGGCTACACCGTGGTCAACAGCGGGAAGTCCGACGCTGTGGCCGCCTCGGAGGTCATCTACAAGGACGAGGCGGACAAGAAGAAGGCGACCGAGGTCGCCTCGACCCTCGGACTGCCGGCGAGCGCGGCGAAGAAGGGCAAGACGGCCGGCAACGCGGACGTGTCCGTCGTCATCGGGCAGGACTACAAGATCAAGTAGGTCGGTGGCGGCACGGCCGGCGGGCCCGCTCCTGGTCCGCCGGTCCGGTCCAGGAGTGGCTGCGGGGCAGTCCCGGGACAGTTCCCGGGACTGCCCCGCAGCCGTTTCCGTCCTGCTCGCGGGCCCGCTGATGGTGATTCCGCAGCGGCTCAGGAGGCCGCCGGGCGACTCCTGAACGGTCTTCGGATGATGACTGCGTGGGCTGTCGGCGGTCCGTGAGACCCTATAGGTTGATCTGACCGCCGACGAAAGCCTGCATGTGACCGCCACGGACCGCTCCATCGAGCTCATCAACGCCGCCGCTCAGGCGGCCGCCGACCGGCTCGCGCACGACATCATCGCGTACGACGTCAGCGACGTGCTGTCGATCACGGACGCCTTCCTGCTGGCTTCGGCCCCCAACGACCGCCAGGTCAAGTCGATCGTCGACGAGATCGAGGAGCAGCTTCAGAAGAAGCTCGGCGCCAAGCCGGTCCGCCGTGAGGGAGACCGCGACGCCCGCTGGATCCTCCTCGACTACGTCGACATCGTCATCCACGTCCAGCACAGCGAGGAGCGCGTCTTCTACGCGCTGGAGCGCCTGTGGAAGGACTGCCCCGAGATCGCTCTTCCCGAGGACGCGGTGAAGACCCGAGGCAAGGCCGAGGAGCACGCACAGCTCACCGGCGGCACGGAAGGTGAGCAGAGCTGAACGGCAGCGGAGGCGGCAGGGGCCGCAGGATCGTCCTCTGGCGGCACGGCCAGACGGCGTGGAACCTGGAGCGCCGTTTCCAGGGCTCCACGGACATCGATCTCACCGAGGAAGGCGTCGGGCAGGCCCGCAGGGCCGCCCGGCTGCTCGCCTCCCTGAAGCCGGACGCGATCGTCGCATCCGATCTGCGGCGGGCCGCGGACACAGCGGCCGAACTCGCCGCGGTCACCGGGCTCGGCGTCGTTCACGACCCGGGGCTGCGTGAGACCTATGCCGGTGCCTGGCAGGGGCTGACCCACGAGGAGATCGTGGGGCTGTACGGCGAGCAGTACGCGGCCTGGAAGCGTGGCGAGCCCGTGCGGCGCGGCGGTGGTGAGCTGGAGACCGAGGTCGCCGACAGGGCGGCCCCCGTCGTGCTCGCGCACGCCGACAAGCTGCCCGAAGGCGGCACGCTCGTCGTCGTCAGCCACGGTGGCACCATCCGGACCACCATCGGCCGGCTGCTGGGTCTGGAAGCGCACCACTGGGAAGGGCTCGGCGGACTCTCCAACTGCTGTTGGTCGGTGCTGGGCGAGGGAGCCCGCGGCTGGCGTCTGCTGGAACACAACGCCGGCACCCTGCCCGAACCGGTGCTCGGAGACGACGCCTGACCGGGTCCCCGGGCGGCGCCCGCAGGGCGTCATCGGGCGGCCTCGGCCGGATTTCACTTTCTGGCTGGTCACAGGCTAAAGTTCTTCTTGTTCGCAGGGCGGAAACGCAGGGAAACACAGCGAACAGCGGGGCTATAGCTCAGTTGGTAGAGCGCCTGCATGGCATGCAGGAGGTCAGGAGTTCAATTCTCCTTAGCTCCACAATCAGGATCCCGTCCCCATCAGGGGGCGGGATCCTTGCGTATGTCCCACGCCGCGGCGGCAGGTAGTCATCGGCGGCGGTAGGTAGCCATCGGCCGGGTGTGCGAGGCCGTCGGTCACCGCTTGTTCCTCCTGTTCCCGCGGCCTCGGTGGAGGATGGGATCGTCGGCGGGCTGACCCCCTTGCGGGGTCATGGCAGAATCGGACCGCCGGAGGGGAGACGGACCGAACGGGGAGGAGTGTGCGATGCCTGCGAGCCGCCACGAGGTCCCGGACCTGCCCTTCCTCCACCCGGGCCGTACGGGCGTCGCCCGCCCGCTCCCGGCCACTCGTCTCCAGCACGCCGCTCGTTTCCAGCACGCCGCTCGTCTCCCACGGGTCAGCTGTCTCGCGCAGGCCGTTCACTTCCCACGAGCCGTTCACTTCCCGCGGGCCGTGCTTCTTCTGCGGGCCGTGCTTTTCTCGCCGGCCGACGCCGCCCTCCTCCGACGCCGAACGTCCGGTGGCCTCGCGGGGGCCGTCTCCCTGTGTACGGCCCGCGGCCGCAGTCGGAGCTGACGCATGGGTGCGCACAGGCGGAAATGCGACTGGTGCGGCAGCGGTACGCCCATCGTCAGGGACATGGACCCGGTCAACGCCGACTACCAGTACTGGTGCGAGGAATGCGCACGGGCGCTGGTCATAAAAGGTGACGCCATCGAGACCTACCGGGAGCTGGAGGGGGAGCCGATCTACGGACGGCTGCTGGAGGAGCACTGCACGCTCAAGCGCTTCTACTCCTTCGCCACCGCCTGACCGGATCGGGCGGAACCGCCGGGAGCGGAGCCGGTAGGGACGGAGAGGGGGCGCGGAGAGGGCGCGGAGCCGGAGGGCGGGAGAGAGTGTGGAGAGGGGGCTGGGAGGTGTCCGAGAGGGGCCGGGGGCGGGTCTGCCGGAATCGATTTGGTGGACGGCAGGGGTGACCGGTAATGTTCTCGATGTCGCCAGGGAGACCGGGCAGGACAACGCGGGGCTATAGCTCAGTTGGTAGAGCGCCTGCATGGCATGCAGGAGGTCAGGAGTTCAATTCTCCTTAGCTCCACAGTGAAGATCGACGGGCGGGCCATCCGAATCGGATGGCCCGCCCGTCGTTGTGCGTTTCAAGGCGGCCGTCACGTCAACTGCGGCCGTTGCCCGGCGCCTTCCGGCCCGTGCCCGGAGATGGCGCCGGCCGTCCGGGAGCCTGCTGTTCGACCCGGGGCCTGCTGTTCGGCCCGGAGTGCCAGGGCGGGGCAACGGCGTACGGCACGCTGAGCGCGTCCGCGCAGATGCGTCGGAACCTCGGCGTCCGCGAGTGCCGGGTATCCGTCGGGGCACAGCCTGATCAGCTCCGGGACGAGGTCCACGCAGAGGCCGCGGCCCCGGTGGAGCGTCCGGTCCAGGGCAAGCTTCCCGCCACTCGGAATGGACGACGTCATCCCGAGATCATGCGCTCCGGCGGTCCGCACCACCCGGGCCCGTAGCGGTAAGCCGCGCCCGTCGGACAGGCCCCGCTCGGCCGGCGCGGAGCGCACCGAGATCTCCGGGTGCGATCCAGGGCTCTCCGGCCGGGGGTCGGGTAGAACGGCGCCGGAAGCGGTGCTGTGCCGCCGACGGCCGCCGGCAGTGGAGCGTCAGCCGTTCCGGCGGCGTACGGAGGCCGGGTGGTTTCGGCGGCGTACGGAGGTCGGGTGGTTCCGGCGCGTGGCCGGCCGCCTGTCGTGCCCACGGATCGGTGGCCGCGGTGTCGGTCACCTGTTGCGTCGTCCACGGATCGGTAGCTGCGGGGCCGGTCGCCTGTTGCGTCGTCCACGGATCGATGGCCGCGGTGTTGTCCGCCGGCCGTGTCCACGGATCGGCGGTGCCCGGATGGGGGCCGGGTCCGTGCGGTACCCTGACGCCATGCGTGCCGTACGCCTTCTGCTTAGCGAGCCGCGCTGATCAGTCCCGACCGGTGAGAATGCCTGGTCGGCATCAGCGCGGCGTCCCCTCCTGTGCGAGGGGCTTTTTCGTTTCCGTAGACGAGTGTCCGTAGACGTGGGCGCCGGCAGATGACGATCGATGGAGCTTTGAGGATCATGAGCGAGACGAATTCCGCAGCCGACGTGGCTGCGCCGCACCGCTATACGGCAGCGATGGCCGCCGACATCGAGGCACGCTGGCAGGATTTCTGGGATGCCGAGGGTACGTACGAGGCGCCGAACCCGACCGGTGACCTGGCGGGCGACCCGGAGCTGGCCGCCAGGCCGAAGAAGTTCATCATGGACATGTTCCCGTACCCCTCGGGTGCGGGGCTGCACGTGGGCCACCCCCTGGGCTACATCGCCACCGATGTCTTCGCCCGTCACCAGCGGATGACCGGCCACAACGTGCTGCACACCCTGGGCTTCGACGCCTTCGGCCTGCCCGCGGAGCAGTACGCCGTACAGACCGGCACACACCCGCGGATCTCGACCGAGGCCAATATCGAGAACATGACGGCCCAGCTGCGCCGGCTGGGCCTGGGCCACGACAAGCGCCGCTCGTTCGCCACGATCGAGTCGGAGTACTACAAGTGGACCCAGTGGATCTTCCTGCAGATCTTCAACTCCTGGTACGACGGAGACGCGGACCGCGCCCGGCCGATCGCCGAACTGGTCGCCCAGTTCGAGAGCGGCGCGCGCCCGACCCCGGACGGCCGTGACTGGAGCGCCCTGAGCGCCGCCGAGCGCGCCGACGTCCTGAGCGACCACCGGCTGGCCTATGCCTCCGACGCGCCCGTCAACTGGTCGCCCGGCCTGGGCACCGTCCTGGCCAACGAGGAGGTCACGGCCGACGGCCGCTCCGAGCGTGGCAACTTCCCCGTCTTCAAGGCCAAGCTGCGCCAGTGGAACATGCGCATCACCGCCTACGCGGACCGGCTGCTGGACGACCTGGACGGGCTGGACTGGCCCGAGGCCATCAAGCTGCAGCAGCGCAACTGGATCGGCCGCTCCGAGGGCGCGCGCGTCGACTTCCCCGTCGACGGCGCAGGCGCCATCACCGTCTTCACCACCCGCCAGGACACCCTGTTCGGCGCCACCTACATGGTGCTGGCGCCCGAGCACGAGCTGGTCGAGCGGATCATCCCCGCCGCCTGGCCCGACGGCACCCACCCGGTCTGGACCGGCGGACACGCCACCCCGGCCGAGGCCGTCACCGCGTACCGCAAGCAGGCCGCCGCCAAGTCCGACGTGGAGCGGCAGGCCGAGGCCAAGGACAAGACCGGCGTCTTCACCGGCGCGTACGCGACCAACCCGGTCAGCGGCGAGCAGATTCCCGTCTTCATCGCCGACTACGTGCTGATGGGCTACGGCACCGGCGCGATCATGGCCGTGCCGGCGCACGACGCGCGTGACTTCGCCTTCGCGCGCGCCTTCGAGCTGCCGATGCGCTGCGTCGTCGAGCCGTCGGACGACCGGGGCACGGACGCCTCGACGTGGGAGGACGCGTTCGGCTCGTACGAGGCGAAGCTGGTCAACTCCGCCAACGACGAGATCTCGCTGGACGGCCTGGGCGTCGTCGACGCCAAGGCCCGGATCACCGAGTGGCTGAAGGAGCACGGCGTCGGCGAGGGCACCGTCAACTTCCGGCTGCGTGACTGGCTGTTCAGCCGTCAGCGTTACTGGGGCGAGCCCTTCCCGATCGTGTACGACGAGGAGGGCATCGCCCACCCGCTGCCCGAGTCGATGCTGCCGCTGGAACTGCCGGAGGTCGACGACTACTCGCCGCGCACCTTCGACCCGGACGACGCCGACACCCAGCCCGAGACCCCGCTGTCGCGCAACGCCGACTGGGTCAACGTCACGCTGGACCTGGGCGACGGTGCCGGTCCGAAGAAGTACCGCCGCGAGACCAACACCATGCCCAACTGGGCCGGATCCTGCTGGTACGAGCTGCGCTACCTGGACCCGAACAACTCCGACAAGCTGGTCGACCCGGCGATCGAGCAGTACTGGATGGGCCCGCGCGAGGGCCGGCCGACCGGTGGCGTCGACCTGTATGTGGGCGGTGCCGAGCACGCCGTACTGCACCTGCTGTACGCCCGGTTCTGGTCCAAGGTGCTGCACGACCTGGGCCACATCTCCTCCGCCGAGCCCTTCCACAAGCTGTACAACCAGGGCATGATCCAGGCGTTCGTCTACCGGGACAGCCGAGGCATCGCGGTCCCGGCGGCCGAGGTCGAGGAGCGTGACGGGGCGTACTACTACGAGGGCGAGAAGGTCTCCCGCGTCCTGGGCAAGATGGGCAAGTCCCTGAAGAACGCCGTGACGCCCGACGAGATCTGCGGCGAGTACGGCGCGGACACGCTGCGTCTGTACGAGATGGCCATGGGCCCCCTGGACGTGTCGCGCCCCTGGGACACCCGTGCGGTCGTCGGTCAGTACCGGCTGCTGCAGCGGCTGTGGCGCAACATCGTCGACGAGGAGAGCGGCGAGGTCACCGTCGTCGACACCGAGCCCGGCGAGGACACGCTGCGCGCGCTGCACAAGGCGATCGACGGTGTCGGCGGGGACATGGCCGGGATGCGCTTCAACACGGCCATCGCCAAGGTCACCGAGCTGAACAACCACCTGACCAAGGCGGGCGGCCCGCTGTCGCGCCCCGTCGCCGAGTCGCTGGTGCTGCTGGTGGCGCCGCTGGCGCCGCACATCGCCGAGGAGCTGTGGCGCCGGCTGGGCCACACCGAGTCGGTCGTGCACCAGGACTTCCCGGTCGCCGACCCGGCGTACGTGGTGGACGAGACCGTGACCTGCGTCGTCCAGATCAAGGGGAAGGTCAAGGCTCGCCTGGAGATCCCCCCGTCGATCACGGACGCCGAGCTGGAGGCGCTGGCCCTGGCGGACCCGGCCGTCGTCGCGGCACTGGACGGGGCGAGCATCCGCAAGGTGATCGTCCGGGCGCCGAAGCTGGTGAACATCGTTCCGGCCTAGTCGACGTGCCTGGTCGCTGCCTGGTCGACATTCCTGGTCGACGTGGCCGGGCGCTGTGCCTGGTCGATGCCGACAGCCGTGGTTGCGGTTGCGGCCGTGTTCGGGGCCGTGGTCGTGGTTGAGGCAGCAGTCGCCCTGACGGTGTGAGGGCTTTCCCTTACGGGCAGGCTGGGGGTTCCAACGGAACCCGCAGCCTGCCTGTTCCGTTTACGGTGGAGGGGAGGGTGAAACCGTGCAGTCAGCCGTCACACCATCCGAGGGGCGCTCATGGAAGCCGTGATCCTGATCCTGGGGCTGCTCGTCGTCGCGTTCATGGCGCTGGGCGTCTACGTGGCTGTCAAGGTCATCGGTGCGGCCACGCGCGGCGTGGACCGCACGATCACCCAGGCGCGCCGGACGGTGGAGGACACCACGCTGCGGGCCAAGAGCTATGGGCAGGTGGGTGTCGGCCGCGAGCTGGCGCAGCTCCGGCTCTCGCTGCGCACCTCGATGCGCGCCACGCAGGAGGCGCTGCGGTTGGGCGTGGTGGAGGACACCTCGCTCTCGGAGTCGCTGGGGCTGTTCGAGCGCCTGGGGGTGCACGGCCGCGAGCTGGACAAGGATCTGAAGCGGCTGGAGCGCGAACCCGACAAGGCGACGGTCGCCTCGCTGCTGCCCGGCCTGAGGGAGCGCACCGAGCGGATCACGCACGCCGCGGATTCGCTGCGGTGGGCGGCCCGGGACCGGGCCCGGCAGTTCGCCGAGGACGATCTGGCGGCGCTGAACACACAGATCGACGTGGAGGCCGGGGCGCTGCGGCACTGGACGACGGAGGAACCCGTACCGGGGCGTCCGGCGGACCGCGTCCAGGAGCCGCCGGCCGGGGACCCGGCGGGCGGCGAGGGGGCGTCGGAGGCGACTCCGCAGGGCATCACGGCACCGGATTCCCGGCTGCGGGCGGGATATCCGTGGCGGAAGACGGCACGGCCGGAGACCACGAACTGACGCACACCCGGAGACCACGGATTGGCGCACGGCCGCAGAACATGAACTGGCGCACGGTTGCGGAACGTGAACTGGCGCAAGGTCGCGGAACATGAACTGACAGTGTCCGTCCGGACGTGAACCGACAGTGTCCGTCCGACGTAGTGGATCTTCCTGGCCGTTGTTGGCGGGAACGGCCGGGGACCGGTCGGGCGAACGGGGATGGCAGGATGCGGTCCGAAGCGACCGGAACTGATCATTCGGGCGGGGTCGGACTGCCGAGCCGCCTTCCCGGCAGGTAATCTCCCGCTCATGTCCCGCCATGTCGCGATCGTCACCGATTCAACGGCCTACCTGCCGCCCCAGGCGATGGAGCGGCATGGCATCACCGCAGTGCCGCTGACCATCGTTCTCGGCGACCAGGCGCTGGAGGAGGGCACCGAGATCTCGGCCCGCTCCCTCGCGCTGGCCCTGCAGAAACGCCGTTCCGTGACGACTTCACGGCCCAGCCCGGAGGTCTTCGCCGCCGCCTACCGCGCGGCTGCCGACGCGGGAGCGGGTGCCATCGTCTCGCTGCATCTGTCGGCGGAGATCTCCGGCACGTACGACGCGGCCCTCCTCGCGGCGAAGGACGCACCGGTGCCGGTGCGCGTGGTGGACACCGGGATGGTCGCCATGGCCCTCGGGTTCTGTGCCCTGGCCGCGGCGGAGACCGCGGAGGCGGGCGGCAGTCAGGACGAGGTGGTGGCCGCCGCCGAAAAGCGCGCGGCGGGCACGGCGGCCTACTTCTACGTCGACACCCTGGACTATCTGCGCCGCGGCGGCCGGATCGGCGCCGCGCAGGCCCTGCTCGGTTCGGCGCTTGCCGTGAAACCGCTCCTTCAGCTGGACGGTGGCCGGATCGAGCTGCTGGAGAAGGTACGGACGGCCTCGAAAGCCATCGCCCGGCTGGAGGAGATCGTCGCCGACCGGGCGGGCAGCGGACAGGTGGACATCGCGGTGCACCACCTGGCGGCCCCGGAGCGGGCCGAGCGACTGGCCGAGCGGCTCCGTGAGCGTGTTCCGGGCCTGGTCGATCTGCATGTCAGCGAAGTGGGCGCGGTGATCGGCGCCCACACCGGCCCTGGGCTGCTGGGAGCAGTGATTTCGCCTCGCTGATTCGGTCGGCCGACTCCTCTCTCGCCGATTCAATTCTGGCGTCCTGGTCTTTGTCGGCTTATCTCCGCTGTCTCCGCTGTCTCCGCTGTCTTCACTCTTCGGAGTGGTGGAGTTATGCACAACGGTCAGGTTTTCCACCGGAATTGGGCGTGCTCAGCGGGTTCTGGCGGAAGTGCCTAGCGTCATGAGGCATGGCTTCCCGATCACATCGTGCAATCAATCGTGCCGTCGTCGGCCGTGTCGGCCATGTCAGCCGTGTCGACAGCGGCGGGCGTGGCAGCGGTAGCCCTACGGGTATCGGCATCGGCCGCTTCGGCGGGCCCCGGTCCGGGGCCGGAGCCGGTAGCGGGCCGGGGCGTGTTCCCGTCTCGGACGGTCGTGCCCGGAGCGGTGCCGGCACCGGGCCCGGCCGAGGGAGGCGGTCGAGAAGGCGCACCGCTGCGGCCGCGGCGTCGCGCAGCCGGGCGGACGCGTTGATGGCCGGCGGCTACGGGGGGCGGGTCGCGCGGCCGGTGGTGGGGGCAGGCGGGGGTACGCCACCCGGCGGCGCGGCGGTGGCGGCACGTACGGCGGTGGCTGCGGGTGTGACGGTCGTGGCGGGTGCGGCGACGGATGCTCGCTCTTCAACGGTGGATCCGCCTTCGGCGGCTCCCTTCTCCACCAGGGCGTCGCCCCTGAGCGCACCCGGGCCCCTGCCCGCGCCTGCGCCTGCGTCCGGATCTGCGTCCACGTCTTCGTATGGGCCTGCGCCTGCGTCCGGATCTGCGTCCACGCTTCCGCCCACGCCTGCGCCCACGCCCGCGTCCGGGAAGGTGCCGTTACCCCTTGCCTCCGCGGTGGCGGACGCACCTGCTTCCTCCGTCGGTCCTGTTCCGGTTCCTGTTCAGGTTCCTGTTCCGGGGAGGGCGAGCGAGGGTTGGCTGCGGCGGGTCCTTCCCGGACTGCGGGAGCGGCTTCCGCTGTGGCTCCAGCTCAGGTGCGGCCTGGAGCCGAGGACCCTGGCCGCGCTCACTGTCGTCCTGGTCGCCGCAGCGGTGTTTGCCGCGACGCACTTCTGGGTCGCGCGCCCAGCGTCCGTACCTGCTCCGGAGCGCGTGAGTGAGGCTGCGCACTCGCCCTTGGCGGAGGCGGAAGCGGGCAGCGGCGGGGGTGAGGCGGACGGGGCCGGCGTGCCGACGCCGTCTCCCGGGACGCCACCCGCCACCGGGCCGGGCGGGCAGATCGTGGTGGATGTGAGTGGGAAGGTGAGGCGACCCGGGATCCACCGGCTGCCGGCCGGGGCAAGGGTCGCCGACGCACTGCGCGTGGCGGGCGGCGCCCGGCCGGGTGTGGACCTCGACAGCCTCAACCGGGCCCGGGTCCTCCTGGACGGGGAACAGATCATCGTGGGCGCCCCGCCCGGCCCGGCTGCCTCGGGCGGTCCGGCTGCCTCGGGCGGTCCGGGCGCCGCCGCCCCAACTGCCGCCGCCGGGCCGGTAAGCCTCAGCACCGGGACCGTGGATCAGCTCGACACCCTGCCGGGCGTCGGCCCCGTCCTTGCCCAGCACATCGTCGACTACCGGACCCAGCACGGAGGTTTCCGTTCCGTCGACGAGCTCCGCGAGGTCAGCGGCATCGGTGACCGTCGTTTCACCGATCTCCGGCCACTGGTGCGACCGTGAGCACGCAGGACGTCCACACGGCATCGGGCCGTCGGCTGGGGAGCTCCCACCCGCGGCAGGAAGGGCCCCTTGACCTACGACTGGTCCCGCCGGCCCTGGCCGCCTGGGCTGGTGCCGCGTCGGCCCTGGACGTGCCCGGCCACTGGGTGACGGCGGGGGTGGTGCTCTGCCTCGCCGCAGCGATGATCCTCCTGGCCGTACCGGGCTTCCTGTCCTCCCGCGCGGTACACGCGGTTCAAGCGACGCACACAGCACACACGACGCACACAGCACGCGCGGTGCGCAAGGACCGCAAGGACCGGGAGGAGAGCGACGGCGGTGGCCGATGGCGGCTGCACACGACAGCTGCCGCGGCGGTGCTGCTCTGCGCGGCGGCCGGGGCGGCCTCCGCCGGTCTGCACAGGGCCGATGCGCGGCAGGGACCGGTACTGGGGCTGGCCGGACAGTTCGCGCGCATCGACGCGGAGATCACCCTCACCTCCGATGCCCGCCGCACGACCCCCCGGGTGCGCGGTGACCACAGCACCCCCGTCTCCCTGCTCCTGGACGCCGAGATCGTCCGGCTGGTGAACCCCTGCGGCACGGCCGTCCGGCTGCGTACGCCGGTACTGGTCATCGTCACACCCGAAGGCGCTGCCGCGCAGTGGCAGCGCCTGCTTCCCTCCACGCGGCTGCGCGTCAGCGGCCGGCTGGCCCCGCCACTGCACGGCGGGGGGCGCGCCACCGCTGTGCTGCGCGCCGAGGGAAAGGGGCCGCCTCGCGTCATCGGCCCACCCACCCGGCTCCAGCGCACGGCGGGCGGACTGCGCGCGGGCCTGCGCGCGGCGACGGAAGGTCTCGGCCCCGACGCGAGGGCGCTCCTGCCCGGACTGGTCGTCGGCGACACCACACGCGTCACACCGGAACTCCAGGAGGCGTTCCGGGCGACCGACCTCACCCATCTCATGGCGGTATCGGGTGCCAACCTGGCGATCCTGCTTGTCCTGTTCATCGGGCCGCCCGGCAGCGCCCTGCGTGCCGAGCGCCGCGGACTGGCACCCGTGTGGGGGATCTCCCTGCGGGGGACCGCGTTGCTCGGCGGCGGACTCACCCTCGCCTTCGTCCTCGTCTGCCGGCCGGAACCGAGCGTGCTGCGAGCCGCGGCCTGTGGCCTGATCACACTGCTGGCCATCGGTACCGGGCGGCGCAGATCGCTGATTCCCGCGCTGGCCGCCGCAGTTCTGCTGCTGGTGCTCTACGACCCGTGGCTGGCGCGCAGTTACGGCTTCGTCCTGTCGGTGCTCGCCACCGGCGCCCTGCTGACTCTCGCCCCGCGGTGGAGCGCAGCGCTGCAACGGCGGCGGGTGCCAACGCGGTTGGCGGAGGCGCTGGCCGCCGCCGCAGCCGCGCAGGCCGTGTGCTCGCCCGTCGTGGTGCTGCTCGCCTCCCGGGTGAGTCTGGTGGCGATTCCCTGCAATCTGCTGGCCGAGTTCGCGGTGGCGCCCGCCACGGTGCTCGGGTTCGCCGTGCTGGCCCTGGCGCCGGTGACCATGGCGGGAGCCGAGCTGCTTGCCCGGGTGGCAGGGTGGCCGACGGAGTGGATCGCCTCCGTGGCCCGGACCGGAGCCGCGCTCCCCGGGGCGGAGGCCGACTGGCCCGACGGGCTGCCAGGAGCGCTGCTGCTGACCGCGCTGACCGTGCTCCTGGTGCTGTTCGCGCGCCGCATCGGACGCCGTCCCTGGCTCTGTTCGGCCGCCGCACTGCTGCTCGTCCTCGCCGTACTCCGGCCGGTGCCGCTGACCCGGGTGCTGACCGGATGGCCGCCGCCCGGCTGGGCGTTCGCCATGTGCGACGTCGGCCAGGGGGACGCCCTGGTGCTGGCGGCAGGGCCCGGCGCGGGTGTGGTCGTCGACGCCGGACCCGATCCCCGGCTCGTCGACCGGTGCCTGCGCGACCTGGCCATCACCCGCGTCCCGCTGCTGCTGCTCACCCACTTCCACGCCGACCATGTGCGCGGCCTGACCGGAGTGCTGCGGGGCAGAGCGGTGAGCGCGATTCAGACGACGAGCCTGGACGAGCCTCCGGAGCAGGCCGCGTTCGTCAGGAGAACGGCCGGGGCTGCCGGCATCCCCGTGGCGGACACCGGAACCGGTGAGCAACGCCGGATCGGGGCGCTCGCATGGCAGGTGCTGTGGCCGTCCGGAAGCACGACCACTGCGGCGGGCCCGGCTGCCGGCCCCGTACTGGAGGAACCGAACGACGCCAGTGTCACCCTGCTCGTGCGGACCGGCGGGATCACGCTGCTGCTCCTGGGCGACCTCGAACCCCCGTCCCAACAGGGTCTGTTGCGCAGCCTCCCCGTGTTGCCGAAGGTCGATGTGCTCAAGGTCGCCCACCACGGCTCCGCGCACCAGGACGCGGAGCTGCTCCGCAGCGCGCGACCGAGGCTCGCGCTGGTGAGCGTGGGCCGGGACAACCCGTACGGGCATCCGGCCGCGCGGACGGTGGAGGCGCTCAGATCCGGGGGAGCGGTGGTGCTCCGTACGGACCGGGACGGTGCGATCGCGGTGACGGGTTCCGGGCCGGGACTGCGGGCGGTGGGGCGGTCATGACGGCGCGTTCACTCCAGCCACCGGCCGTCGGCCATCAGTTCGCGGCCGGCCAGCTCGTTCTCCTCCCGCCATGCCCGTACCGCGTACGGCGTGAAACGCAGGTATACCCAGGCGGAGCGGCCCCGCAGGTCCCAGCCGAGCTTCGAGGCGAAGGCGTCGCCCGAGTCCGCGGAAAGGTCCGCGCCCTCGATGAGCTCCGCCTTCGCGTCGATGAGGACCACATCGCGGGTGGGGCCCAGCGCGATCCGGGCCTGCCCGTCCGGCGTCACGTTGACCGCCGTCGGGTTGGTGCGCCGGGTAGCCATCAGCAAGGTCTCCCGGTCCCACACGAACGAAAGCGGTACCAGGGTCGGCACTCCTTCGGCCGAGGCGGTCGACACCCAGGCGTCCGTGTCCTTCTCCAGGTGATCGAGCACATCCTGCTTGCGCTGTTCGCGGCTGCGCGCCGGCTCTCGACTGGTCATGCCCGGCACGTTAGTGAACGCGCACCACATCGCACCTTCACCGCCGGTCCTAGGAGTTGTCGTCAAAGTGTCACGCCCACATCAGCAGCGAGGCGAGGGTGACGGCTGCCTGGTAGGACTCGGCGGTCTTGTCGTAGCGGGTCGCGATG